>JBOHYD010000143.1:0-11893 GCA_050737635.1 Luteimonas sp.
CCCCATGGGCGCGATGGGGCTCTCCCGGTAACGCCAATCGCGCCCATGGGGCGCTCCTACACAACCTCATCGAACAGACCATGACCCACGACAACAGTCTGATTGCCGAACGCCGCGCCAAGTTGGACAACCTGCGCGAGCAGGGCATCGCGTTCCCCAACGACTTCCGTCGCAGCCACGATGCGGATGATCTGCAGGTCGAATACGCCGACGCCGACCGCTGGACCGCCCAAGCGCTCGAAGCCGACGGCCGTCGCGTTGCACTTGCCGGCCGGTTGATGGCCAAGCGCGTGATGGGCAAGGCGGCGTTTGCACAGCTGCGCGACGTCAGCGGCGACATCCAGCTCTATCTCACCCGCGACGGGCTGCCGACGGAGTCGTTGTCGGAAGGCTATGCGGCGTTCAAGGGCTGGGACATCGGCGACATCGTCGCCGTCGAAGGCACGCTGACGCGCACCCGCACCGGTGAGCTGTCGGTCAAGGCCGACCGCCTGCGCCTGCTGACCAAGTCGCTGCGGCCGCTGCCCGACAAGTGGCATGGCTTGCACGATGTCGAGCAGCGCTATCGGCAGCGCTATGTTGACCTGATCGTGTCGCCGAAGGCGCGCGCGGTGTTCGTCACGCGCTCGCGGATCATCGCCGCGATCCGCCGCTGGCTCGACGCGCGGCGCTTTCTCGAAGTCGAGACGCCGATGATGCATTACATCGTCGGCGGCGCTGTCGCCAAGCCGTTCATGACCCACCACAACGCGCTCGATCTCGATCTGTATCTGCGCGTTGCGCCGGAGCTGTACCTCAAGCGTCTGGTGGTCGGCGGCTTCGAGCGCGTGTACGAGATCAACCGCAACTTTCGCAACGAAGGCGTCAGCACCCGGCATAACCCCGAGTTCACCATGCTCGAACTGTACGAGGCCTACGCCGGCTACGGCGAGGTCATGGACTTGACCGAGGCCATGATTCGCGACGTTGCGCAGCAGACCGTCGGCGCCACCGCACTGAGCTGGGAAGGCAATGCGATCGACGTCGGCCCGGCGTTCCGGCGCTGGAAGCTTGAGGAAGCCGTGCGCGAACTCAACCCGCAGATCGGCAAAGCCGACTGCCGCGACCGCGACGCGCTCGCAGGCCACTGCGCTGCGCTGCGCGTGCCGGTCAAGCCCGGCGACGGCTGGGGCAAGCTGCTGCTGGAGATTTTCGAGAAGACTGTCGAAAACGGCCTAATCCAGCCGACCTTTATCACCCATTACCCGGTCGAGGTGTCGCCGCTGGCGCGCGAGTCCGATACCGAACCCGGCATCACCGACCGCTTCGAGCTGTTTGTCGGCGGCAAAGAGCTGGCCAACGGCTTCTCCGAGCTCAACGATCCCGAGGACCAGGCGGCGCGCTTCCGCGCCCAGGTCGAGGCCAAGGCCGGTGGCGACGACGAGGCCATGCATTTCGACGCCGACTACATCCGCGCGCTGGAAGTCGGCCTGCCGCCGACCGGCGGACTCGGCGTCGGCATCGATCGTCTTGTGATGCTGTTCACGGATTCAGCATCGATCCGCGACGTGCTGCTGTTCCCGTACATGCGCCCCGAACCCACGGGCCCATCGGCCGCGTAGACCGCTGCCGCGCTGTCTGCGAGTGACCGAGGCTGTCATGTTGTGACCGCTCGGGCTAGGCTTCTAACATTGGACGTCTGGAGTGAAGCTTTGAAACACGACACCATGTCTCACGTCACAGGACTTGCTTGCGGCAGTTCACAACGGCGACCATGCCGGGACCTGCCTGGCGACGGGCACCGACCGGAGCGCCATACCCCCGTGAACATAGTCATCGTCGACGATCAGACGTCCGCCCGGACCATGCTGCGGCACATCCTCGAGGACATCAGTCCCGAGCTGGAGGTATTCGATTTCGGCAACCCGCGGACCGCGCTGCGCTGGTGCGAGGGCAACCGTCCGGATTTGCTGCTGCTCGACTACCGCATGCCGGCGATCGACGGTCTCGAGTTCGCGCGCCGCTTCCGCTACCCGCTGCGGCACCGCGATGTGCCGATCGTGCTGGTTACCGTGGTCGGCGACGAGCCGATCCGACAGGCCGCGCTCGATGTCGGGGTGATCGATTTTCTGGTCAAGCCGGTGCGCCCGCGCGAACTGCGCTCACGCTGCCGCAATCTGCTGCAGCTCCGCCAGCAGGCCGAATCCGTCAAGCAGCGCGCACTGTCGCTCGAGCAGCGGCTGCTGTTGAGCATGCACGAGGTCGAGGAGCGCGAACGCGAGACCCTGACCCGGCTGGCGCGCGCGATCGCCTACCGCGACGCCGGCACCAATGCCAACCTCGAACGTCTCGCCCGCGTGGCCGGATTGATCGCCGAGGAGATGGGGCTGTTTGAGGACGAGGTGCGGATGATCGAGCTCGCCGCGCCCTTGCACGATATCGGCAAGATCGCGATCCCGGATTCGGTGTTGATGAAGCCGGGCCCGCTCACCGATGACGAGCTCGCGGTGATGCGCCAGCATCCGCAGATCGGCTACGAGCTGCTGGCTGGCAGCCAGAACCGCTTTATCCAAGTCAGCGCGACGATCGCACTGCGCCATCAGGAGCGTTTTGATGGCAGCGGCTATCCCGACGGCCTGGCCGGCGACGACATCCCGATCGAAGCGCGCATCGTCGCGCTCGCCGACGTGTTCGACGCGCTGATCTCCCAGCGCCCGTACAAGCCTGCGTGGAGCTTCGACGCGGCCTTGGATTACCTCGCCGAGCAGAGCGGCGTGTTGTTCGATCCGCGTTGTGTGGATGCGTTGCTGCGCAAGCGCGATCTCCTGCAGGACATCTGCGTGCAGTTCACCGCCAACCCGCGGCGCGGCGCGCCACGGGCTGCAACGGGCGCGCCATGAGCGTGATACTGGCGCTGCTGAGATCGCGGCTCCAGGGCAGGCCGGACAGCGAGCATCGCCAGGCGATCGTGCGCATCGCGATGCTGTGCGTGGTGCTGGCCTACCTCCTGGCGCGCGAATATTTTTCCGCGGCCGCGGCCGCGGCTGCGTCGACTCCGGTGGTGATGCTGATGGTCGGCGCCAGCTTTGTGATCGCCATCGGCCTGCTCGCCGGCATTGTCGCGCGTCCGGGCGTGTCGCATGTGCGCCGCGTGATCGGCATGCTGGCCGATTACGGCCTGATGGGCGCGGCGATGATCGTGGCCGGCGAGCCGCTCGCCTGGCTCTATGCCGTCATCATGTGGGTCACCGTCGGTAACATCTTGCGCTATGGCAGCCGCTATCTGTATCCGGCGACAGCCTTGGCGACCGCGTCGTTCTTGCTGGTGACCACGCTGACCCCGTACTGGCAGTCAAACGCCTACCTTTCCTGGGGATTGCTGGTCGGCGTGATTGCGGTTCCGTCGTATGTCGCTTGGTTTCTCAACGCGCATGCCATTGCAGTGGCGGCGGGGGCCAGCCATGCCCGGACCCGCTTGCTGGCCAATACCGGCCATCGACTGCGTACCGCCCTGCAGCGGCTGACGTCGCGCTTTGAACGGCGCCCCGACAGTGAGCACCATCAAGCGTTCACGCGCGTCATCATGCTGGTCGTGGTGTGGCTCTATCTTGAGCTTGTGGTGAAAGGACACCCAGGCGTCGAGCACGGGCTGGAATTGTCACAGCGGTTTCTCACGGTCGAGTCCGTGCTCGCCTTCGGCATCATCGGCTGGTTATGGGCGTGGCCGGGCATCTGTTACCCGCGGCGGGTACTCGGCATGATCGCCGACTACAGCCTGATGGGCGTGGGCATGCATCTGCTCGGTGAGCTGCTGTCACCGCTTTATGTGATCGTGCTTTGGGTCACGGTGGGCAACGGCCTGCGCTACGGCCCGCGCTTTTTGTATATGGCGATCGGCTTTGCGGCAGTCACGCATCTCAGCGTGATATTCACAACACCCTACTGGCAGTCGAATGGATTCCTTTCTTGGGGATTGCTGGCTGGCCTGATCGTGGTTCCGCTGTGCTTCGCTTCGCTTCCGATGCTGGCAACGCTGCAGCGGTTGAGATCGCGCCTCGAGAGCAGGCCCGACAGCGAGCATGGCCAGGCGATCGTGCGCATCGTGATACTGTCCACGGTGCTGGCCTACATGCTGGCGGCGCACGAGAACTTCTCCCCGACCGTCGATGTGTCGGCCTTCGCGGTGATGCTGATGATCGCCGCGGGCTTCGTGATCGGCATCGGCTTGCTCGCCGGCATCGTCGCGCGTCCGGGCGTGTCGCATATGCGCCGCGCGATCGGCATGGTGGCTGATTACGGCCTGATGGGCGCAGCGATGATCGTGACCGGCGAGCTGCTCGCCTGGCTCTACGTCGTCCTGATGTGGGTCACTGTCGGTAACGGCCTGCGCTACGGCGACCGCTATCTAAAGCTCGCGATCACCACGGCGGCGGTCACTTTCACTGCGGTCATCGCCGTTAGCGACTATTGGATCGCCAACCGCACCCTTGGCGCTGGCTTGTGCATCGGCCTGATCGCGATCCCGCTGTATCTCTCCTGCCTGCTGCGCGCATTGACCCGCGCCACCGCCGAGGCGCAGCGCGCCAACGAGGCCAAGACACGGTTCCTGGCCAATATAAGCCATGAATTCCGCACGCCGCTCAATGGCCTTGTGGGCACCTCCGAGCTGTTGGTCACCACGCGGCTGGACAACGAGCAGCGCGACTACGTCAACACCATCCAGGCCTCGACGCACTCGCTGCTGGCATTGGTCGAGGACGTGCTCGACATCGCGGTGATCGAGGCCGGCAAGCTCAAGCTCAGCATCCAAACCTTCTCGCTCCGCGAACTGCTCGACGGCATCGGGTTTATCCTGCAGCCGGCCGCGCGCACCAAGCAGATCGCCTACGAACTGGTCATCGCCGCGCATCTTCCCGACCAGCTGCGCGGCGATCCGGTGCACCTGCGCCAGGTGCTGCTCAATCTGGTGCACAACGCAATCAAGTTCACCGATAGCGGCACGGTGCGTCTGGACGTCGCCACAGTTGGTGAGCCCAGCGCCGACCGCGTGCGTCTGCGTTTTACCGTGACCGATACCGGCGTCGGCATCCCGGCAGCGGCGCGCGTCAAGCTGTTCGAGGCCTTCGAGCAGGCCGATGCCAGCCTGTCGCGGCGTTTCGGCGGCACCGGGCTGGGCACCACGATCGCGAAAGGCCTGACCGAGGCGATGGGCGGCAGCATCGGCTTCGAGAGCGTCGAGGACGTCGGCAGCAGGTTCTGGATCGAAGTGCCGTTCGAACTATTCGCCACCCTCCCCCCCGGGAGCGGTCATGGATGCGGCGCGCAAGGCCGGGGACATGCCTGCGGCGCGCGAAGCGGACTACGCGGCCAGCGCACAGACCGGGAACATCGGCAACGTCATCGCGTTCTCGGACCCGTTTCTGCGTCATCGCGCCCGCGTGCGCCCCATGCAGGTGCTGATCGCCGACGACCACGCCGCCAATCGCATGGTGCTGCAGGCGTTGCTGAGCAAGGCCGGCCACCGCGTGATGGCGGTCGATGGCGGCGAGGCGGTACTCAACGCGCTCGCGTCCGGCAACTACGACGCGGTGATCGCCGACCTGCACATGCCGCGCATCAGCGGGCTCGACCTGCTGCGGCAGCTGCGGGTGATGGAGGCCGGTGCGACGCGCAGTACGCCGGTGATCGTATTCAGCGCCGATGTCATGCCGACCTCGATCAAGCACTGCCTAGGCGCCGGCGCGTGGGCGTTCTTGCCCAAACCGATCACCGCCGCGCGTCTGCTGGACACGCTCGCGGAGATTGTGTTGAACGGCAGGGTTTCGCCGGCACCGATGCAATTCAGTAGCCGCAGCGCGATGGCGGCGACCGACGACGTGCTCGATCTCCATGTCCTCGAGGAGCTGCGATCGCTCGGCATGGGCGAGGCCTCTGAGGCCGAGTTTATCGGCCTGTGCCTCAGCGATGCGGAGAACTGCATCCGGCTGATCGAGCAGCACGGCAAGGGCGAGCACTGGGACGAGCTGCGCGAGCAGGCCCACGCGCTGAAGGGCGTGGCCGGCAACCTCGGACTGGTGAAGCTGAGCGCGTCTGGCGGTGAGATCATGCCACTCGCCGACTGGCAGATCGCCCGCGAATGGCGACAGATGCTCCGCGGTCTGCGCGGCAAGCTCGCACAGGGCAAGGCGGCGCTGACTGCGCACATCGCCACGCGCGCACGTGGCGATAGTGGAGAAAGCGAGAACTGACGCCTGCGATCAGGCGGCGGCGCTGCTGATACCGGTCCCGGCAAGGCGGGCCTGCGCTCTGGCGATCCGGTCCATCGTGCGCAGCGATTTTTCGCCGAGCGCGAGCGCGGTATCCACCCAAACCTTGGAGATCCCCATCAGTTCGTCGTAGCCGACCGGCTGCGCGATCGAGCGCAGCGCATTGAGCGCAAGATAGGCGTGCGGCGAGCGCTGCTGCTTGCGGATGATGTCCTCGACCGCGGCCTCACCCGCGCCCCTGGGCACCAGCACGTCGACCACGCCCATGCGGAACATCTCCTCGCTGCTGTAGATATTGCCGTCGAGGATGATCTTTTCGGCGAGTCGCGGGGGCACGCGCTTGCACAGGAAGGAATACGCGCCCATGCCCGGGAATAGCTCGAACAGCACCTCCGGCAGGCCCATGCCGACGCCTTCCTCGGCGACGATCGTATGGCAGGACAGCGCCAGCTCAAGGCCACCGCCCAGGGCATCGCCCTGGACCAGGGCGATGGTGTGGACATCGCCGCCGAGACCGGAGTGCAGATGATAAACGCCATCGATGCAGCGACGCGCGTACTCGAGCAGCTTCAGGCGATGATTGTCGCGGATCAGCTCCGAGAACAGTTCGAGATCGCCGCCAAGATGGAACGCAGCGGCATCGGATGCGAGCACCACATGACGCAGCTGGCCGGGCTGACGCTGCGCGTCGCGGAGCGTGATCGAGGTTAAAAAACGCCACATGTCTTCCATCAACGCGGTGTGGAAGCAGGGGCGAACGCCCTGTCCAACGCCGGTATGCATATAGATCCAGTGCGCAGCGTTGTTGGGGGTCGATTCGACCCGCATCGTTGGGGTCAAGGTGGTGCGCTGCAGCTTTTTGGCGTTGCTCATGCATGAATCCCCAACTGTCGGCAACGACCGGCCGGGCGACCCGGTGGACTGCCTGCGTAGGTCAATTGTGGCCCGTATGGTGATTCTATGTGCCAAAAATTGCCAAATTGCAAGCGCCTGGCCACAAATCTGGAGCGGCCTCAAGGTCAGTCAGCCAGGGCAGAGGCGGAAGCGTCAAGGCGCTGGCGGGCCGTCGCGCAGTTCGCGTCTGAGGATTTTGCCGACATTGGTTTTTGGCAGTTCGGTGCGGAATTCGATGTGTTTCGGATGCTTGTAGCCGGTCAGGTGCTCGCGGGCGTGGGTTTTGACTTGCTCGGCGGTCAATGACGGATCCTTTTTGACGATCACCACCTTGACCGCCTCGCCGGACTTGTCGTCGGGCACGCCGACAGCCGCCACTTCCAGCACGCCGGGCATCATGGCGATCACGTCCTCGACCTCGTTGGGGTAGACGTTGAAGCCCGAGACCAGGATCATGTCCTTCTTGCGGTCGACGATATAGAAGTAGCCTTTCTCGTCCATCCGCGCCATGTCGCCGGTGTGCAGCCAGCCGTCACTGTCGATGACCTGGGCGGTGTCCTCGGGCCGGTTCCAATAGCCCTTCATCACCTGCGGGCCCTGGACGCACAGTTCGCCGACCTCGCCGGTCGGCAGCATGCGGCCTTGCTCGTCCTTGACGCAGGCGTCGGTCGACGGCACCGGCAGGCCGATCGAGCCGTTGTACTCGGCGAGGTTCATCGGGTTGATGCACACCGCCGGCGAGGTTTCGGTCAGGCCGTAGGCTTCGACCAGGGTCACGCCGGTGACCTTTTTCCAGCGTTCGGCCACCGCACGCTGCACCGCCATGCCGCCGCCCATGCTCAGCCGCAGCGGCGAAAAGTCGATGGTGTCGAAGCCCGGCGTGTTCAACAGCGCGTTGAACAGCGTGTTGACGCCGGTGATCGCGGTGAACGGCTCGCGCTTGAGCTCCTTGACAAAGCCCGGCATGTCGCGTGGGTTGGTGATCAGGATGTTCTTGGCGCCAAACTTCATGAACACCAAGCAGTTGGCCGTCAACGCAAAGATGTGGTACAGCGGCAGCGCGGTGATCACGGTCTCTTCGCCCTGTTTGGCGATGCTGCCGATCCACGAATGCGCCTGCAGCATGTTGGCGACAAGATTGCGATGGGTCAGCATCGCGCCCTTGGCGACGCCGGTGGTGCCGCCGGTGTACTGCAGAAACGCGATGTCCTGCGGATCGATCGCGATCTCCGGCAGGGCATGGCGCTGGCCGAGGGTCAGCGTATCGTTGAAACGGATGGCGCCAGGAATGGCGTAGTCCGGCACCATCTTCTTGACGTACTTGAGCACAAAGTTGACCAGCGCGCCCTTCGGAAAACCGAGCAGGTCGCCAAGGCCGGTGGTGATGACCTGCTTGATCTGCGTGTCCGCCAGCACCTGTCCGACGGTGCCGCCGAAGTTGTCGAGCACCAGGATCGCGCTCGCGCCGGAGTCGACAAGTTGGTGCTTGAGCTCGCGCGGCGTGTACATCGGGTTGGTGTTCACGACCGTGAGGCCGGCGCGCAGGATGCCGAAGATGGCGATCGGATACTGCAGGCAGTTGGGCATCATGATCGCGACGCGATCGCCCTTCTTGAGTTTGAGCTCGCCAAGCAGGTAGGCCGCAAAGCGCAGGCTCAGCGCGTCGAGCTGCGCGTAGGTCAGGCTTTTGCCCAGGTTGGAGAACGCCGGCCGGTCGCGGTATTTTTCGATCGTGCCCTCAAGGATCGCGGGAATCGATCGGAACTCGTCGAGGTCGATCTGCGCGGGAATGCCGGCCGGGTACTCTGCCAGCCAAGGGCGTTCGAGGGACATGCTGCACACTCCGTTGTTGTGGGTTTGGCGATAAAACGCCCAATATACGCTCAATTGGAACATAGGCGTCAAGACGCTAGCAAGGCAGCGCGCAGCATGCGCGGCTGCGGGCATCGACCGCCCGAATCGATTAGCCTCGATGCTCCGTCGCAGACTTTGGAGGCGTCCTTGGACATCGATCGAATGGCAAAAGCCGGCGTGTCGTCGCTCAACATGGCGCTCGTCATCGGTTGTCTGCTGACAACTGCCAGCTGCACGCGCACCCCGCCCGAAGCGGCTCTGCGGCAGTCCGTCGCCGAGCTGCGGGCGGCGATCGAAGAACGCGATGCCGGAGCGATACGCGACGCGCTCGCAGGCGATTTTATCGGCAATGGCGCGCTGGACCGCGACGGCGCGCGCAGGCTGGCGGCGGTGTATTTCATGCAGAGCACAAGCATCGGCATCACGCTCGGGCCGCTCGATGTGGCTTTGCGGGACCATCACGCGACGGTGCGCTCGACCGCCGCCCTCACTGGCGGCAACGGACGCCTGTTGCCCGACAATGCCGGTCTTTACGACCTGCGCAGCGGCTGGCGGCTGGACGACGGCGAATGGCGCATGACCAGTCTGGAGTGGACGCCGCGGTAGCGCGGCACGCATTCAATCCACCCCTTTGCCCGTGTCGCGCGTCGTCAGGGCCGGTCTTGCGTCGGTCCGCGCCGGTTCAATCGGTTTTCTTCGCCGCCAATTGGCGTAGCACGTACTGCAGCAGGCCGCCGTGGCGAAAGTACTCGACTTCCTTCGGCGTCAGCAGCAGCACCGTCACTGCGAAGCTCCGCCGTTGGCCGTCGGCCTTGGTGGCGGTGACGGTCGCGGTCTTCGATCGGCCGTCGCTGAGGCCGGTGATATCGAAGGTTTCCGAGCCGTCGAGGCCGAGCGACTGGGCGTTGTCACCGTCGCCGAACCGACACGGCAGCACGCCCATGCCGACGAGGTTGGAGCGGTGAATGCGCTCGAAGCTCTCCGCGATCACCGCCTTGACGCCGAGCAGGTTGGTGCCCTTGGCCGCCCAGTCGCGCGACGAGCCGGTGCCGTATTCCTTGCCGGCAAGCACCACCAGCGGCACGCCGTCGGCCTTGTACTTGATCGCGGCATCGTAGATGGCCATTTTCTCGGCCAGCTTCTCGCCGTCGCTCGGCCCCTTGGCGAAATACAGCGTGTTGCCGCCTTCCTCGCCGCCGAACATCAGGTTCTTGATACGAATATTGGCAAAGGTGCCGCGCACCATCACGTCGTCGTTGCCGCGCCGCGAGCCGTAGCTGTTGAAGTCGGCGGGCTGCACGCCGCGCGCCTGCAGGAAGCGGCCGGCCGGCGAATCCTTCTTGATGTTGCCGGCCGGTGAGATGTGGTCGGTGGTGATCGAATCGCCAAACAAGCCCAGCACGCGCGCAGCAAAGATGTCGTCGATGGCGCCGACGTCCATGGTCATGCCGTCGAAGTAGGGCGGGTTCTTGATATAGGTCGAATCGCCGTCCCATGCGTACGACTCGCCATCGGGCGACGCGATCTGGTTCCAGCGGCTGTCGCCCTTGAACACGTCGGCATAGTTTTGCGCAAACAGCTCCGGGCCGACGGTGGCGGCGATGGTGTCGCCGATCTCCTTGTTGCTTGGCCAGATGTCCTTCAAAAAGACATCTTTGCCGTCGCGGTCTTGGCCGATCGGCTGCTTGGTCAGGTCGATGTTGACGGTGCCGGCGATCGCGTAGGCGACCACCAATGGCGGCGAGGCGAGGTAGTTGGCCTTCACCTCCGGATGCACGCGACCCTCGAAGTTGCGATTGCCCGAGAGCACCGAGGCGACCACGAGTTCGTTGTCGGCGATGCCTTTCGACACCTCGTCGGGCAGCGGGCCGGAGTTGCCGATGCAGGTGGTGCAGCCGTAGCCCACGACGTAGAAGCCGAGGGCTTCGAGATCGGCCATCACCCCGGCTTTTTTCAGGTAATCGGTGACCACCAGCGAGCCCGGGCCGAGCGAGGTCTTGACCCAGGGCTTGGCCTTCAGGCCGATGCGCGCGGCGTTGCGCGCAAGCAGGCCGGCGCCGAGCATCACCGCCGGGTTGGAGGTGTTGGTGCAGGAGGTGATCGCGGCGATCACCACCGAGCCGTCGCCGAGTTCGACGTCGTGGTCGTTGATGCGGAACTTCGACACCGGCGGCGCAGCGAGTTGTGGCGCCTGCGGCTGATCGCCGCCTTCGTTGTTCATGCGCTTGACCGCGCCGTTGCCGTTGTTGCGGCCGGCGATCAGCGGGCCGAGGTTGTCGCTGAAATTGGCGGCGACGTCTTCGAGCAGCACGCGGTCCTGCGGACGCTTGGGGCCGGCCAGGGACGGGCGCACATCGGCCATGTCGAGTGCGAGCGTGTCGGAGTACTCGGCGTGCGGGGTGTCGGCGTCGTGCCACAGGCCCTGCGCCCGGGCGTAGGCCTCGACCAGGGCGATCTGCGCCTCGCTGCGCCCGGACAGGCGCAGATAGGTCAGCGACTCGGCGTCGATCGGGAAGATGCCGCAGGTGGCGCCGTACTCCGGGGCCATGTTGGAGATCGTCGCGCGGTCGGCCAGCGGCAGGTGTTGCAGGCCGGGGCCGAAGAACTCGACAAACTTGCCGACCACGCCGAGCTTGCGCAGCATCTGCGTGACGGTAAGCACCAGGTCGGTGGCGGTCGCGCCCTCGGGCAGCCTGCCGGTAAGCTTGAAGCCGACCACTTGCGGGATCAGCATCGACGACGGTTGGCCGAGCATCGCGGCCTCGGCCTCGATGCCGCCGACGCCCCAGCCGAGCACGCCGATGCCGTTGATCATCGTCGTGTGCGAGTCGGTGCCGTAGACCGTGTCCGGGAACGCGTAGGTCTCGCCCTGCTTCTCCTCGGTCATCACGACGCGTGCG
>JBOHYD010000144.1:0-8284 GCA_050737635.1 Luteimonas sp.
GGGGGAGGGTTGGGTGGGGGTGGGCTTGATTTCACGCGGAGCCAAACCATCCCCGCCCCGGCCCTCCCCTTGAAGGGGAGGGGGAACATCAAGGGCAGTTGAAGCAGGTCATCGACTCTCCGCTGTCAATCCAGCCGCTCGTAGGCCGGCAGGGTGAGGAAATCCTCGAGCGTGTCGCGGTGGGTGAGCTCATCGAGCAACGCGATCGCCTCCTGCACGCGGCCGGCGCCGGGCATCGCCGGATCGGACAACTGCGACGGCAAATTGAGCAGCGCGCGCTCGAATAGCGCGTCGTCGATCACCGTGCCGTCGTGCAGGTGCAGCGGCTCGCCACCGGCCCCGGCCGGTGCCTGCGCGGCCGGGACGGCGTGGTGCAGCCACTGCCATAGCTGCACGCGGGCGATCTCGGCGGTCGCGGCGTCCTCCATCAGCCAGTGGATCGGCACGCAGCCGTTGCCGTCGAGCCATGCGGCCAGATAGCGCACGCAGACCTCGACATTGCCCTCGAAACCCTTGCGCGTGATCGTGCCGATCGGTGCCGCGATCAGTTCGTCACGCGATACCTGCACATCGTCGCGCAGCACCGATTGCTGGTTGGCGGCCGGCATGTGGCTATCGAAAATCGTGCGCGCGATCGCGATCAGCGCCGGATGCGCGACCCAGGTGCCGTCGTGACCGGCGCTCACCTCGCGCAGCTTGTCGGCCTGCACCCGCGCCATCGCCGTGGCGTTGGCGTCGGCGTCATCCGCGATCGGGATCTGTGCGGCCATGCCGCCCATCGCGTGCGCACCTCTTTGGTGGCAGGTCTTGATCAACAGCTCCGAGTACGCCTTCAAAAACGGCTGCGCCATGGTCACCTGCGCGCGTTCGGGCAGCACGCGGTCGCGGTGTGCGCGGAAGGTCTTGATGTACGAAAAGATGTAGTCCCAGCGCCCGCAGTTGAGCCCGGCGATGCGTTCGCGCAGCGCGTGCAGGATCTCGTCCATCTCGAACACCGCCGGCAGCGTCTCGATCAGTACCGTGACCTTGATCTGGCCGTGCGCCAGGCCGAGCGCGGCTTCGATGTGCGACAGCGCGTCGTGCCACAGCGCGGCCTCTTCCATCGACTGCAACTTGGGCAGGTAGAAATACGGGCCGCGATCCTTCGCGGCCAGTGCGGCGGCGTTGTGAAACGCGAACAGACCGGTGTCGAACAGGCTGCCGCTGCTGCGCTTGCCGTCGACCAGCAGGTGCTTCTCGTCGAGATGCCAACCGCGCGGCCGCACGATCAGCACCGCCTGCTCGCGCGTCGGCTTGAGCGCATAGGTCTTGCCGGTCTCGCTGGTGAAGCCGAGCGTGCCGGCCACCGCCGCGCGCAGCGACTGCTGGCCGGTGATCAAGTTGTCCCAGGTCGGTGCGGTCGAATCCTCGAAGTCGGCCATGTAGCAGCTGGCCCCGGAGTTCAGTGCGTTGATCACCATCTTCGGATCGACCGGGCCGGTGATCTCGACGCGACGGTCGCGCAACGCCTCGGGCAGCGCGGCCACGCGCCAGTCGCCGCTGCGGATCGCGACGGTGTCGGCGCGGAAATCCGGCAGCGCGCCGCCGTCGAACTGCGCTTGTCGCGCGACGCGTGCGGCGAGCAGGGCGCGGCGACGGCCGTCGAAGGCGCGGTGCAGATCGCCGAGAAAGGCCTGCGCCTCGGGCGTCAACAGCGCGTGCTGGTCTTCGGCCTGCGCGGTGATCGCGACCCCGGCCACGGCTGACGGCTGGCGGACTGCGGACATGAACACTCCTGTCGCCTGAGCGATGGGTAACGGACAGCCACCATCCATCGTCGTACAGTATTTGACAATTGAGTTTTTTAAATTTAAATAATCAGTAAAACTTATATATTGAAACCAATGACCGACAAGCCAGCCGTGCCGCCACGTTTCGCCTACAAGGGCGACCGCCTGAAGCCGTTGCGGGCGTTCTGCCAGACCGCGCGGCTGGGTTCGGTCTCACGCGCGGCCGAGGCGCTGTACGTCAGCCAGCCGGCGGTGACCCTGCAGTTGCAGGCGCTGGAACGCGAGATGGGCGTGCGCCTGTTCGAGCGCAGCGGCCGCCGACTCACACCGACCCGCGAGGGCGAGGCGCTGTACGAGCTGGCGCGGCCGCTGGTCGAAGGCATCGACACACTTGACGCCGCTTTCCGCACCCAGATCAAGGGCTTGGATGCCGGCGCGCTCAACGTCGCCGCTGGTAGCTCGACCATCCTCTACCTGCTGCCGACCATCGTCGAAGCCTTCCGCCAGGCGCAGCCCGATGTGCGCTTGGCCCTGCACAACGTCACCGGAGCCGGCGGGCTCAATCTGCTGCGTTCCGACGACGTCGACCTGGCGGTCGGCTCGATGCTCGACGTGCCGGCCGACCTCAGCTACGCGCCGATCTACAGCTTCGCTCCGATGCTGATTACCCCGCTCGGCCATCCGCTGGCCACCAAGCCCAGCATCACCCTCGACGACCTGTCGCCCTACGGCCTGATCCTGCCGCCGAAGCGGCTAACCACTTACCGTCTGGTCGATCTGGTATTCCAGCAGAACCGCGTGCCGTACACGGTCGCGCTGGAGGTCGGCGGCTGGGAGGTCATCAAACAATACGTAGCGATGGGCATGGGCATCAGCATCGTCACCTCGATCTGCCTGACCAACGCCGATCGCGAGCGTCTCGCGTCGCGATCGTTGGCTAGCTATTTCCCGGCGCGCAGCTACGGCGTGGTGGTGCGCAAGGGCAAGTATCTGTCGCCGCAGGCGCGCGCATTCACCGAGCTGATCCAGCCGGACCTGTTTGTGCGCCGCGATTACGACGACAGCGGGCATTCGGAGCGCTGACGCAGCGGAGCTCAGCGACACCGCGTTACTGAGCAGGCCGCTAAATCACTGAGGTCATCCCCCGGCTATGCCGGGGGCTCCCGTCACCCTGGTCGAACGTTGCCGCGGCCTTGCCCGGGTCGGCTGGAGCCCGGACGGCACCGCCGCGGCGGTGGCCCTGAGCATCCTTGACCGACTGGGTCGCATCAGACGCTTCGTGCACACACTGACCTGCGACCGCGGCAGCGAATTCGCCGAAGATCGTGTGCTGGAAAAGCATCTGAAGGCACCGGTCTATTTCGCCGATCCGCACAGCCCGTGGCAACGCGGGTGCAATGAAAACTTCAATGGCTTGCTGCGTCAATTCTTCCCGCGCCAGCGCGACCTCAGCACGATCACCGCCCAGGAACTGCAAGCGGTCGAAGATCAATTAAACGACCGACCGCGCAAACGACTCGGTTACCTGACCCCGAGCGCAGTATTCTTCAACGACGATCGCGTTGCACTTCAAAGTTGAATCCGCCCCCCCGAGTACGGCGAGACGGGCTCGGGCTGAGCCTCCTTGATGACTGCCTCGTCGCTGGGGAGCTGAACTACGGTTGCGCCAGCATCGCAAATGCCGTCGGCGTCACCCGATAGCAGATCCTCGCCAGACCCAAGCGACAGGTCAAGGTTCAGGTATCGAACAGAGGCTCGCTGACGAGGGCATGACAATTCGTGTTGTTGAGAATCCGCAGCGCCGCATCGCGATCGGATGGACTGAGTGCCGCGAATTCCTCCCGCAACCACGCAAGGCACTTTGCCTGATATCGAAACGGATCTTGGACCCATGGTTGTCCATCTATCTCGGCGATCACCTGTGTCGCTCCGGATCTAATCGCTCGAGCGTTGGCGACCATCAACGGGACGTATGTGCGGCTCGCTTCGGCAAGGATCTCATTCAGGGTAGCGGAGATCGCGTCCCGTGCGAGCCACTCGTCCGCTGTGGGTTCAAGGCCAGAGAGATCCTCGACGAGACCCACCCACGTGTACGTGCGTGGCGCTCGGGCGAGCGCGATCGCCGAGGGTGTCGGGTCGAAGTGTGCGAGTTGCGTCAGCTGACCGTACACGCCAAAGTCGGACGCGCCTGGACGCGAGCCCATCAGAAACGGCCGTGTCTTCAAATGCGCTTCGAATACGTCAAGAAATCGCAGATAACTTGCTTCGATTATGTGTGCCGTGCCGGGGCTCGATCCAACGTATTTCAAGCGCCCGATCTGATGGCGGGAAAACCGTGCGCTCGACTCGGCAACAACGCTGTCGGCTGCCGTAACACCTGCCGAAAGTGTCAGAATGTTCCCCGCCTTGCGAATATCTTCAGCAAAGCTCCAGCGATAGTGGAACGTGGCCTTGGTGAGCCATTCGTCAGCGTAGTCCTCAATCAGGCTGTCGAAAAACCGCACGACTGGATCGGTCGGGCGCACTTTGCGGGTCGGAAACATCGTCTCGAAGCGCCGGATCAAAGGCGTCGAATCGATCACCGCTTCGAGCTCGCCGGCGGCATTCGGCAGATAGAACGTCGGGAGCATTTCGCTCTTCGCTTGCGGGAGAGCAGCGAGTCGAGAGGAACCCCATGTCAAGAGTGCGTAGGGAATCCTGCGAAAGCGCAGGACCGCCAGCATCTTGCGCGTATATGGCGAGGATGGCGCACCCTTCAGGAGGAGAGGCGTGCTCATGCCAGCGTCAAACGATGAAGGCATCATCGTCCATCACCGATGGCGCCCCGGAAAGCGCGCTCTGGATCAAAGAGCTCGTCTCTGGCAGTAGCTTCGCGAAATAGAAGCGCGCAGCCACGAGCTTGGCCCTGTAGAACGGATCGTGGCTGGTCAACTTAGCCAGTGCGACCTTGGCCATGCGCGCCCAGAGGTACGCAAACACCAGATGGCCACACACACGCAAATAGTTTACGGCGGCGGCGCCGACTTCGTCGCGGTTCTGCAGCCCTTTAATCGCGAGATCAGCGGTGAGCGTGTTCACCTTCTGCCAGAGCTCGGCCAACGGACCGACAAACTCCCGCATCGCTTCGACGGCAGCCGCTTCCTCAATGAATGCTTCCACCTGCTTGCCGAACGCCTTCAAGCCCGCGCCGTCGTCAGCGAGCACCTTCCGCCCAAGTAGGTCGAGCGCCTGGATCGCGTTGGTGCCCTCGTAGATCATGGTAATGCGCGAGTCTCGTACAAACTGCTCGACACCCGACTCGCGGATGTAGCCGTGTCCGCCGTAGACCTGCATGCAATCTGAGGTGGCGATCCACGCGTTATCGGAGAGGAATGCCTTGGCTATCGGCGTCAGCAATGCAACCTGGCGTGCCGCGCTCCTCTTCACGGACTCATTGGGTGAGGCATGCTCCTTGTCGATCATCAATGCGGTCCAGATCGCCAGTGCTCGCCCACCTTCAGCGTAGGCACGCGCCGTGAGCAGCTTTTGGCGCACGTCAGCATGGACGATAATGGGGTCCGCCGCCTGATCCGGAGATTTTGTTCCGGAAATTGATCGCATCTGGATTCGTTCTCTCGCGTAAGCGAGCGCGTTCTGGTAGGCAACTTCGGTCAGCCCCAGACTTTGCACCGCCACATCAAGGCGAGCATTGTTCATCATGACGAACATCGCGGCCAGTCCCTTGTGCGGTTCGCCGATGAGCCACCCCGCGGCACCATCAAAGTTGAGCTGACAGGTCGAGTTACCGTGGATGCCCATCTTGTGTTCGAGCGCGCCACAGAAGATCGGATTGCGTGCACCGAGGCTGCCGTCGGCGTTGACGAGAAACTTGGGGGCGACGAACAGTGAAAGTCCTTTGCTGCCTGGCGGCGAGTCGGGAAGTCGCGCGAGCACCAGGTGGACAATATTGGTGGCTAGGTCGTGCTCTCCGGAACTGATAAAAATCTTGCTGCCGGTGATTGCGTATCCGTCCCCGTAAGGCACTGCCTGGGTGCGCAACATCCCGAGATCGGTGCCGCAATTCGCCTCAGTGAGGCACATCGTAGCGGTCCATTCCCCGGCCGCCAGCTTAGGCAGGTACAGCGCGCGTTGCTCAGATGTGCCATGTACAGTCAAGCATTCGTAAGCTCCGATCGACAAGCCAGGGTACATCGTAAAGGCTTGATTGGCCGAATTAAGCATTTCGTACACGCAAAGGCGCAGCGTAATCGGAAGGCCCTGTCCGCCGTACGCCGAGTCGCAGCTCAAAGCCGGCCAGCCGGCTTCCACGTACCGTTGGTACGCTTCCTTGAAGCCGGTCGGCGTTGTCACTTCATGCGTCTCCGGATCCAGGGTGCAGCCCTCTTCGTCGCCAAGGCGGTTGAGTGGGGCGAGCACCGAAGCGGCAAACTTACCGGCTTCGCCGAGCACAACATCAATCGTCTCAGTGTCGACGTTGGCGTACGCTGGCTGCGTGCTGAACTCACGGGCGACGCCGAAGACTTCATGCAGCACGAACTGTAGATCACGCAAAGGTGGCGCGTAATGGGGCATTGTCAGGTCTCTATGCGTCGATCAGCGAATACACGTTGCAAGTTGTTGCTGGGCCGACGTCAGGCATCCGGGCAGACGACGATGCGTCCGACCGAGCCGCGCGACTCCATCCTGAGCATCTGCGCTGGCAGTTCTTCCAAAGAGACGACGCGATCAATCACAGGCGTGATCTTGCGCTCTGCAACCAGACGAAGAACTTCGTCGAGCTCCGGTAACGTCACCGACATTGTTCCGTACATCATCAGCTCGCCACGCACGATTAAGGTGCCCGGGTTGAACGAAAAAGTACCGCCCTCTGGGTTACCCAAGACGACCACGCGGCCGCCACGACGAACCGAAAGCATGCTCTCGCGCATCACGGGGGCTCCTACGATTTCGACGAACAGGTCTACTCCCTGCGCCGCGGTGAGGTCCATGACTGCCTTCCGGTAGTTGCCTTGAGGATCGACCACGACGTGATCCGCGCCCGCCCGCCGGATGCTGTCCTCCTTTTCCGGCGATGTCGTCGTTGCGATTACCCGCGCGCCGAGCAATTTCGCAACCTGGATGGTTTGCAGCCCCACTCCACCGCCTGAGCCATTTAGTGCGATGGTTTTACCGCGCGGCTCGAAGCCGTTGAGAAGCAGAGCGTGATACGCCGTTCCGAGCGTGCAAGCGACAACCGCCGCTTCATGGAATGGAATGCCGTAGGGAATCTTGGTCACGATGCGTGCCGGGAGCACGACCTCGCTCGCGTAAGCGCCATCGAATCCTTCGCCAATGGCCCAGCGAATGCTCGCACACGCCGCCGGCTTTCCAGATCTGCACGCGTCACATTGCATGCAGAAGGGGAATTGCAGATGGACAACACGGTCGCCCGGAGCCAGTCCGTGGACGTCGCTTCCTACCTCTAACACGACGCCGGCGCCTTCGTGGCCCATGATTCGAGGCAGATCAGCGGTACCGAATTTCCCCCGGCACCAAGTGATGTCGCGGTGACAGACGCCACACGCCTCAATCTTGATCTTCACCTCATCCGGCCGGGTGAGGCGCGGAGAGGCAACCTCGCGCATCACTAGGCCGTTCGGACCATCGAAGGACGTTAAGACCTGGGCTTTCATTTTTTATCGGCTCCAATAAGCTCTAGATTTAGGATTTAACTTGACATGATGAGAGTCAGGCGAGCAAGATAGTCACATGACGATCATCATGCAAGATAAATCTTCATCTCCGCACATGCCAGACGAGATAGGCCAACGGGCCCGCCAGAAAAACGAATCTCTCGCCCGGATCCTGGATGCCAGCGCCGCCCGCCTGCGGGTCGACGGACCGGCGGGGGCGGCGGTCGCGCAGGTGATGAGTGATGCTGGCCTGACGCACGGCGCGTTTTATTCGCACTTTTCTAGTAAGGAAGAAATGGCGATCGCCGCTTTTCGGCATGCCTTGGCTGCAAGCCGTCCGCGGTGGATCGGCAACACAAAAGACACGTCCTGGGGTCAGCGCGCGGCACGGCTGGCACGCAGCTATCTCAGCCGGACCCATCGTGACGATCGGGCCACCTCCTGCGCGCTCTCCGCGCTGGCGACTGACGCCCCTCGTATGTCGGCAGGGTTTCGCGAGGCCTACGAGCAGGAGCTACGGAAATCTCTCAGTGCCATGGAAGGGCGCCCGTTCGCGGAGGTCGGTGAGCACCAGAGCGTCGATGAGTCGATCGCACTGCTCGCGCTCTGCGTCGGCGGCATGGCGCTCGCCCGCGCAGTCGAGAGTGAGTCCTTCTCGTCGCGCATTTTGAAGGTCTGCCGTGCCGCAGCCACGCGGATGGGGGCGAGTCCGTGACCTACAAAGCCATCGCTTTCGAATTGCGTGATGGCGCTGCTTGGATCACGCTGAATCGCCCAGATAACCTGAATGCGCTCACCCTCGACAGCGCCAAGGAATTGCAAGACGTTGCCAATCGTTGCGGC
>JBOHYD010000145.1:0-1937 GCA_050737635.1 Luteimonas sp.
GGCCGGTTGATGCCAGCGGCCCGGTGAGCGACAGGCTACCGCCGACGCGCAGCGGCGGCGCGGCGGCGGTCTGCGCATGTAACGCTGCGCTTGCGCCGAGCGCGGCACACGCAACACACGCGGCGAGCGTGCGGATCAGCTGTCTTCTGTCGATTTGGGTCATGGCTGTCTCCAGGTGAGTTCTTCGATTCATGCGTCGGACATGCGCAGGATCGGCTTGACGACGTTGCCGCGTTCGGCGTCGTCGATGGCGGTGTTGATCTGATCGAACGGGTAGAAGGTGACCAGCCGATCGAACGGGAAACGGCCCTGCCGGTGGAGCTCGATCAACTGCGGGATGAAAACATCCGGTATCGCGTCGCCCTCGACGATGCCGACGATGCGCCGGCCGGCGGTCATGATGTGCGCGAGGTCAACTCGGAACTCGGTGCCCAGCGGTGCCGCGGCGACGACGCCGCAGGTGCCCCGAGCAGCCAGCACATCGATCGCGGCGCGGATGATTTCGGGGCGCCCCGTGGTCTCGAGGCAATAGTTGCTGCCGCCACGGGTGATGCTCCGGACCACCTCCACGATGTCGGCCGCTTCCGGATTGACGGTGTGCGTGGCGCCCAGGCTGCGTGCCAGCTCGAGCCTCGAGTCGAGCACATCGACGGCAATGATCGTCGTGGCTCCGACCAGACGCGCCGCCATCACCGCGCTCAGGCCCACCGAGCCGGCACCGAAGACCACGATTGAGCGCCCCGGGCCCACGCACAGCGAATGGATCACCGCACCGGCACCGGTCTGCACGCCGCACGCCAGGGGACCAAGCAGCTCGAGCGGCGCGTCGGCGCCGACCTTGACGATGTTGCGCTCACGGCACAGGGCGTGGCTGGCGAAGGACGACTGAGCAAAGAAGTAGCCATGAATCGGCGTGCCGTCTTTGGACAACGGGCTTGTGCCGTCGGGGCGCGAGCCGGCGAAATTACGCGCGAAATAGTCGTCGCAATAGTGTGGCTGATGCTCGGCGCAAGGGCTGCAGCGGCCACAAAAGTTGAAACTCATGACCACCCGATCGCCCGCGGCCACCTTGGTCACTTGCGCACCGATTCGCTCCACGACTCCCGCGCCTTCATGCCCCAGCACGATCGGCTGCGGCACCGGGTAGGTCTGGTCGCGCATCGCGATGTCGGTGTGGCAGATGCCAGTGGCGACGACGCGCACGATCACTTCGTCGGCGCGCGGATCCTCGAGGTCGATGGCCTCCAGTGACAGGGGCGCGCCCTTGCTGCGGGCAATCGCGGCGGTGATTTTCATGCGATTGCGCGTGTCGGATCGATTGTGTCGGATGGCCGGGGCGTGAGTTCATGGATATGAACATCCACATAGACGTGAACATAAAATCACTCCGCCTAAGCGTTGTCAAGCCGCAACGCGCAAGACAACACCGCCACGCACGGTGGATCGGAAGGGCGCTGGGAGCGATGGCGCGGTGCAAGGCGCATTGGAGGCGGGTACGGCGCGTGCTGGCCGATGGCGGTTACGCCGGCCAACCTTTTGCTGAAGCCGTCAAGCAGAATCTTGGGAGCCACGGTGCAGATCGCCAAACGCAACGAACGCCACACCTTTGTCGTCATCCGGCTGCCTCCGCTGGCGCCGGCGTTTGCGAAATGCTCCGCTTTCGGTCGTCGTCAACAGGCTTGACGGCACCGCGATCAGCAACCGCCGCTGCCGCGCGGGCGCTCCAGGTATCGGCGAGGTTGACAACACGAGCGAAGTGTTTATGATCGTGTACATGCACATGTTCACATATACGATCAACAACCAACGAAGGCCGTTACGTTGAACTCGAACGAAAGACACGCCGTGATCGAAAGCCAAGCCGCGAACGCAACCGGGGACGCCAACGCGTCCGGAATCGTCGCCACCGTCAACCTCGCTGCCGAGCCCGGCCGGGC
>JBOHYD010000146.1:0-3817 GCA_050737635.1 Luteimonas sp.
TCGAAGTTGTAGCCGTTCCACGGCATGAACGCGACCAGCATGTTCTGGCCGAGCGCGAGCTCGCCGATATCGGTCGACGGACCGTCGGCGAGCACGTCGCCGCGCGCAACGACGTCACCGACGTTGACCAGCGGGGTCTGGTTGATGCAGGTGTTCTGGTTGGAGCGCGTGTACTTGATCAAGTTGTAGATGTCGACGCCGGCATCGGTCTCGTCGGAAATCTCGGCATCAAAGGCCTTGACCACGATGCGGCCGGCATCGATCTGCTCGATCACGCCGCCGCGGCGCGCGTTGACCGTCACGCCGGAGTCGCGCGCGACCGCACGCTCGATGCCGGTGCCGACCAACGGCTTCTGGCTGCGCAGCGTCGGCACGGCCTGGCGCTGCATGTTGGCGCCCATCAGCGCGCGGTTGGCGTCGTCGTGCTCGAGGAACGGCACCAGCGCAGCCGCGACCGACACCGTCTGCATCGGCGACACGTCCATGAAGTGGACTTCCGACGGCGGCTTGAGCAATGACTCGCCCTGATAGCGGCAGTCGACGAACTGCGCGTCGAGCTTGCCCTTGCCGTCCTGCGGCGCATTGGCCTGGGCGATGACGTATTCGTTCTCCTCGATCGCCGACAGGTACTCGATCTCGTCGGTGACCTTGCTGTCCACGACCCGGCGGTACGGCGTCTCGAGGAAACCGTAGCGGTTGGTGCGCGCAAACACCGCGAGCGAGTTGATCAGACCGATGTTCGGGCCTTCCGGCGTCTCGATGGTGCACACGCGGCCGTAGTGCGTTGGATGCACGTCGCGCACCTCGAAGCCGGCGCGCTCGCGGGTCAGGCCGCCCGGGCCGAGCGCCGACACGCGGCGCTTGTGAGTGACTTCCGACAACGGATTGTTCTGGTCCATAAACTGCGACAGCTGCGACGAGCCGAAGAACTCCTTGACCGCCGCCGCCACCGGCTTGGCGTTGATCAACTCCTGCGGGGTCAGGCCATCGGCCTCGGCCATGGTCAGGCGCTCGCGCACGGCGCGCTCCACGCGCACCAAACCGACGCGGAAGACGTTTTCGGCCATTTCACCGACCGAGCGCACGCGGCGGTTGCCGAGATGATCGATGTCGTCGACCGTGCCGCGGCCGTTGCGGATCTCAGTGAGCACCTTGATCACGTCGAGGATGTCGGACATCTCGCCGAACTCCTCGCGCAGACGCACCGAGTCTTCGTCCTTGCGCTCGGCAAAGTAGCGGGCGTCGTACAGCACCGACGCGCCGAGCACTTCCTTGCGACCGATGCGGCGGTTGAACTTCATCCGCCCCACCGCCGACAGGTCGTAGCGCTCGAAGGTGAAGAACAGGTTGTGGAAGAGGTTTTGCGCGGCGTCTTTAGTCGGCGGCTCGCCGGGACGCATCATCCGGTAGATCTCGACCAGCGCTTCGAGCTGGGTGCGGGTAGAGTCGATGCGCAGGGTGTTGGACAGGTAAGCACCGCGATCGAGGTCGTTGACCCAGATCGTGCCGACCGCCTCGATGCCGGCTTTGCGGAACTTGGCCAGCATCTCGTCGGTGATTTCGTCGTTGGCGATCGCCAGCAGTTCGCCGGTCTCGGCCTCGATCACGTCGTGCGACAGGATGCGTCCGATGAGGTAGCTGTCGGGCACCGCGAGCGCGGCGATGCCGGAGTCTTCGAGCTGCTTGACGTGGCGCGCGGTGATGCGCTTGCCGGCTTCGACGATGACGTTGTCGCCGTCGGCGAGATCGAAGTCGAGGGTTTCACCGCGCAGGCGTTCGGCGACCAGCGACAGCTGCACGCCTTCGACCGGATCGATGTGGAACGCGTTGATTTCGAAGAACTCGTTGAGCATTTCTTCGTTGTTGTAGCCGAGCGCGCGCAGCAATACCGACACCGGCAGCTTGCGGCGACGGTCGATGCGGGTGAACAGCGCGTCCTTCGGATCGAACTCGAAGTCCAGCCACGAGCCGCGGTAGGGAATGATGCGGGCGCTGTACAGCAGCTTGCCGGAGCTGTGCGACTTGCCGCGGTCGTGGTCGAAGAACACGCCCTGCGAACGGTGCCGCTGCGACACGATCACGCGCTCGGTCCCGTTGACGATGAAGGTGCCGTTGTCGGTCATCAGTGGGATCTCGCCCATGTAGACCTCCTGCTCCTTCACGTACTTGATGGTCTTGGACGACGACTCGCGGTCGTAGATCACCAGACGCACCGTCACGCGCAGCGGCGCGCCGTAGCTCAGGCCACGGTTGCGGCACTCGCGCTCGTCGAAGCCCGGCTCGCCGAGCTTGTAGCCGACGTATTCGAGCGCGGCATAGCCGTTGTAGCTGACGATCGGAAACACCGATTTGAGCGCGGCATGCAGGCCGCGATCGTCGCGCTTGGCGGGATCGATGCCGGCCTGCAGAAATTCGCGGTAGGAATCGACCTGGATGGCGAGTAGAAACGGCACTTCGAGGATCGAGCCGCGCTTGCCGAAATCCTTGCGGATGCGCTTCTTTTCGGTGAACGAGTAGCTCGACTGCTGCGTGGATGTCGTGGTCATGGGGGGTCTGGCCTCAGGAGCTGGGAGTCGCGAGTGAAGAACCGGGAATCAGTCGAAAGCGCGCGTGCGGTTCTCGACGATGTCCGGTGTCCGGATCGCGATACCTTTGGTGAAAGTTAAATCGCCAGTGGGAAGTTGCTGGTATTGCCGGCACCAGCACGCCTTCTCCTGCTACTTCCGACTGTCGACTCGGTGATGTTTCAGAACTTGCAGTTCAACAACGGCCAAAGGCCGGGGGCTCTCGCCCCCAGCTTCGGGATGTGCCGTCATTCCCGTGATTCTTAACGGCCGCATGACCGGTCAAGCGGGAACCCAGTGACTTTTGCTTCAATAGACAAATCGATAAAGGACCGAATCTAAAGATGCTGGATGACCAGCCTTGAAGCTGTTGTGAAGCGCTTCCCGCCTGCGCGGGGATGACGCACTGGCAAAGGCTTTCGCGCTACGCGCAGAAGCCCCAGGGCGTCACTTGACTTCGACCGTGGCACCGGCAGTTTCGAGATCCTTCTTGAACTTGTCGGCGTCGGCCTTGGACACGGCTTCCTTGACCGCGCCGCCGGCCTCGGTGAGGTCCTTGGCTTCCTTCAGGCCGAGACCGGTGATCGCGCGAACGACCTTGATGACTTCGACCTTCTTCTCGCCGGCCGACTTCAGCACGACGGTGAACTCGGTCTGCTCCTCGACCGGGGCGGCGGCGGCGGCCGGACCGGCAGCGGCGGCAACCGGGGCCGCGGCGGAGACGCCGAACTTCTCTTCCATCGCACGCACCAGCTCCATCACCTCAATGAGGGTCTTGGTGCTGATGGCTTCGATGATTTCTTCATTCGAAAGGGACATGGTGATGATCTCTGTTAGCTAAGAATTGGAAACAACTGATTGATTCGAAAATCGGTTTACCGAACTTGGTCTTTGGATTCGGGACTCGGAAGATCAAGAGCAGAGCGCTTTTGCTTTTCCGAGTCCCGAGTCCCGCTTGCCTCAAGCCGCCTTCTGTTGGCCGACCGCGTTGGTGACGCGAGCGATCTGCGAGGCCGGCTCGGACAGCAGACGGACCAGCATGGTGGCGGGCTGCGACATGACGCTGAGCAGCATCGACAGCGCCTGATCGCGGGTCGGCAGCGATGCCAGGACATCCACATGGGTGCCCGGGTACATCTTTCCGCCGACCGAAACCAGACGCGGCTTCAGCTTGTCGTTCGCCTTGGCGAACTCCTTGATCAGACGTCCGGCGGCACCGGGGTCTTCCTGCGAGAAGGCATACAGCAGTGGGC
>JBOHYD010000147.1:0-5365 GCA_050737635.1 Luteimonas sp.
GCGCAAGGTGGCGGCATGGAACGATGACTTCCTCGCCAGCCTCGTCACTTCATGAAGGCGCTGTTCACCCGATTGCCCTGGGGCGCACACCCGACGACCAGGCTGGCCATGAACCGACGCGATGCGATGAAGTGGTCAGCACTCGGCCTGGCGGCGCAGGCCTTGCCCGCGCACGCGGCCTCCCGCGCTGCGTCGGCGGCGGCGCAGCGCTTGCTGCTGCCGTGGCGGCACGCGGACGAAACCCTGCGGCTGGCAGTGACCCGGCAACCCGGCGTCGGCGATGCGGTGTCTTTCCTGCGCGAGGGCGCGCGCGGATGATCGCGGTCATCTTCGAAGTCGAAGTCCATGCCGAACGGCGCGAGGAATATCTCGCCACGGCGGCCGCGCTGGCCGATGACCTGCGGCGGATGGACGGCTTCCTCTCGATCGAGCGCTTCGCGAGCCTGGCCGATCCCGAGCGCCTGCTGTCGTTGTCCTATTGGCGCGACGGCGCGGCGATCGCGGCCTGGCGCGACCATCCGCCGCATTTGGCCGCGCAGGCGCGGGGCAAGACCGTGCTGTTCCGGGATTGGCGGATCCGCGTCGCCCACGTTGTTCGGGAAACCGGCCACGACGCCGGGTAGCGGCCTGGTGGCGGTTCGGGTAGGGTGGCGCGCGGCCGGTCGCGGATCGCCGCGACGTCCGATCGCCATCTGCCAATGCCCTTCCTCGAACTCAGCCTCACCTGCCGCGAATCCGAACAGCCGCGCTACGCGCACGCGCTCGCGGATGTCGGCGCGCTCGCGGTGACCATGCTTGACGCCGATGCCGGCAGCGACGACGAGCACGCGATCCTCGAGCCTGGTGTCGGCGAGACGCCGTTGTGGAACACGCTGACGCTGAGCGCATTGTTTGCCGACGATGCCGATGCGCTGCTGTTGCTGGCCGCGCTCGACGCCTTCGACCCGGCGCTCGACTGGTCGGGGCTGCGCTTCCGCCACGTCGCCGACCAGGACTGGGAGCGCGCGTGGATGGACCAGTACGTGCCGCTGCGTTTCGGCGCACGGACCTGGATCGTGCCGTGGAATTGCGACCTGCCCGACGACGCGCAGGCGCTTGCGCGCGATGCCGATGATGACAGCGCCGGCCCGGCGATCGTGCGTCTCGATCCCGGTCTCGCGTTCGGCTCCGGCACGCACCCGACCACATCGCTGTGCCTGCAGTGGCTGGACGCGCTCGCCAGCGACGGCGCGCTGCGCGACGCGACGGTGCTCGATTTCGGCTGCGGCAGCGGCATTCTCGCCCTCGCCGCGCTCAAGCTCGGCGCCGTGCGCGCGGTCGGCGTCGACAACGATCCGCAGGCGCTGCTCGCCAGCCACGACAACGCGCAGCGCAATGGCGTCGCCGATGCGTTGCGCGTGTACCTGCCGCGGGACGAACCCGTCGCCACCTATCCGGTGGTCGTCGCCAACATCCTCGCCTCGGCGCTCGCCGCGCTCGCCGACACGCTGGCCGCGCGCGTCGCGGTCAATGGACGGATCGCGCTGTCGGGCATCCTCGACGGCCAGCAGGATGCGCTGATCGCGCGCTACGGCGCATGGTTCGACGCGCTGCACGTCACCAGCGAAGGCGATTGGGTGCGCATCGACGGCCGCCGGCGCTGATGTCGCGCGGCCGGCTGGTCGCACCTGACGTGCGCTGTGCGATAGCGACCATAGCGAAGGCATCCGCACCACGATCCGGCGCATGTCCGCGGTTGCGACGGCAGCGTAAACTCCGGCGATGTTGATCAACTGCCGCGTCTGCCGGGCGCTCGTCGCGACCGACCCCGCGACCGATCCGCTGCCTCCGCGCTGTCCGCGCTGCGCAGCAACGCTGCGCGAGGATGACGCGCCGCCTCCGCCCGATGCCGCGCAAACCGCGCCTGCGGCAATCGAGAGCACGACGCAAACCTCGACCGCCAAAACGTCGACATCCTCCTCCACGCGTGCCGCGCCAAGCTTCGCGCGCGCGCGGCGATCGGCCTCAACCGGAAACAGCTGGAAAACCGCCGTTGCGACCGTCGCGCTGACAGCAGCTCTGCTGCTGCAGCTGACGCTCGCCGACCGCGCGCGGCTCGCGGCCGAGGCGCGCTGGCGGCCGGCAATTGCGGCGCTCTGCCGCGCACTGCGCTGCACGCTGCCGCCGTGGCGCGAACCGAGCGCCATCGCGCTGCTTGACCGCGACGTACGTGCGCATTTATTGCACCCCGGCGTGCTGCGCGTCACCGCTGCCTTTCGCAACGACGCGCGCTGGCCGCAGCCGTGGCCGCGGCTGTCGCTGGCGCTGTCGGACGTCAATGGCAACCGTGTCGGCACGCGCGACTTCAGCGCGCGCGAATACCTCGGTGCCGCCCCGCCGGGCGCGGGTCTGGCACCCGGCCAGACCGTCGCGATCGCGATCGACGTGGTCGAACCCGACGCACGCAGCGTGGCATTCGAGTTTCTGCTGCACTAAAGTAAAGTCACCGTACGCGACAGGTCCGAGTGCACGGCATCGGAAGTTGCATTGGCGCGTGCGACCGACGCGCGCTAGACTCGCATCCCCGCGATGCACTGGCACGGAGCGCGCGATGACCACCGGGACCCAGGCGTGAACGCCGCCGAACGCTTCGACACCGCCACGCACGCGCCGCTGCGCGATCACGTCGCGACCTCGGTGCGGCGCTATCTGGGCGACTTGAACGGCTGTAGCGCCGACAATCTCTACGAGATCGCACTGCGCGAACTCGAAATCCCACTGTTCATCGAAGTGCTGAACCACTGCGACGGCAACCAGAGCCGCGCCGCCGCCATGCTCGGTATCCATCGCGCGACCCTGCGCCGCAAGTTGCGCGAGTACGGGCTGGGTTGAGGCCACGCGTCGCGGTCTTGTCGGGGCGCGATGTGGCGTTGACGCCGCGCGCTCGGACCGCCGCGTCAAGCGCATGCAACATCCGGCGGTCAACATCGCGGGGCCGACGGACAGGGGGCTCGGCTAACCTACGCGTTTCCGATGAGGTGTCATGCCATGATTTCCGCCAGCCCACGCATCGCACGCCAGTTGCTGGCCGCCGCTGCCATGCTGCTGTCCAGCACCGTCCTGTTCGCCGCCGATCGCACCGCCGAGACCGCCGCCACGTCCTCTTCCTCACCGCCCACCGCAGCCTCCGCCTTCCGAGCGACACCTGCGCACGGCAACCGGCGCGACACTCACGGCCTGATCGTCATCGGCCATCGCGGCGCCAGCGGCTACCGCCCCGAACACACGCTCGAGGCCTACCGCCTCGCGATCCGCCAGGGCGCGGATTTCATCGAGCCCGATCTGGTGTCGACCAAAGATGGCGTGCTGGTCGCGCGCCACGAGAACGAAATCTCCGGCACCACCGATGTGGCCGCACATCCGCGGTTCGCCAGCCGCAAGGCGATCAAGACCATCGATGGCGTCACCCTGACCGGCTGGTTCACCGAGGATTTCACTCTCGCCGAGCTCAAGACCTTGCGCGCCAGGGAGCGCATCCCGCAGGTGCGTCCGCGCAATGCGCGCTACGACGGCCAGTTCCAAATTCCGACCCTGGTCGAGGTGATCCGACTCGCCAAGCGCGAGAGCCGCAACGGCCGCGTGGTCGGCATTTATCCCGAAACCAAGCACCCGACCTACTTCGCGAAGGAAGGCCGCCGCATCGACGGCACGCCGATCCACGTGTCGCTCGGCACCAAACTCATCGAGACCCTGGCCGCTGAAGGTTTCACCGATGCCAACCGGGTTTTCATCCAGAGCTTCGAGTTCGAGAACCTGATCGAACTCAAGACCCGGCTGATGCCGGCGGCCGGGGTGTCGTTGCCGCTGGTGCAGCTGTACGACGACATCGCCGCAGCCAGACCTTATGACATGGTCTACAACGCGCGCAGCGGCGCCGACCTTGCCGCGATCTATGGCGACCTGCTGCCGCGCGTCGACGGCGGCATCGGCGAAAACACCCTGTACGGCGCCCTGGTGTCGCCGTCGGTATTCAGCTGGATGAAGGCCAACTACGCCGCCGGCATCGGCCCGTGGAAGGTCAACCTGCTGCCGCGCGCCGCGCTCGAGCCCAAGGTCGACGCCAACGGCGACGGCAACGCCGAACTTGCCACCCGCAGCACCGGCATCGTGCACCCGATGCTCGGCCGCGCGATCGCCGCCGGCCTGCTGGTGCATCCGTACACGATGCGCGCCGAGGAGTCGTTCCTGACCCAGACGCCGAACGGCGTGTCGCAGACGGTGATCGGCGAGGCGGTGGTGCTGTACAGCCTCGGCGTCAACGGCATGTTCTTCGACCAGCCCGACCTCGGCGTCGCCGCGCGTGAGATCTTTCTCGACCTCAACCGGCCGCTGGACGCGCGCTGAGTCGGTCTTTGGGCGGTGCTGCTCGACGCGGCCTTCGCGTCGAGCGCTGGCGGTGTGTTGTTCGCGCAGGCGCAACCTGGTGACGCGAAGACGACTGAGCGGGCGGTCTCGGTGATCGAGCCGTCATCCCGGCGGACGCGGGGATGACGAGCAAGCCCCGCGCGTGGCGACTGAACACCGCGCTGTGGTCGCGCTGCTCGAATCTTGGAATCGTTACGGGGCGCTGGCATGCTCACCGATGTAATCGCTTTCAATGAGGCCCTGTCCGATGTCCGCGGTCTGGTGGCTGGCCATCGCCGGCCTGCCCGTCTTCCAGCAACCCCTGGCCGAAGCCCCCGGTGAGCCGGCGGCGCTGGCGATTGCAGCCGGGCACGTGTCGCTGCGCATGCCCTGCTATGCGCTGGCCTGCGCGGATGCCGAATGGATGGCGCCGACCCGCGACACCACGCTGCGCCAGCCACGGGTGCCCGGCACGCTATCGCGGCTGCGGCCGATCGTGCCGTCACCGCTGGCCACGCGCCGCTATGCCTCGCTGTCGGCACCGGCGTCGCGGCGCGACTGGGTGAGCGCGCAGGCCGACAGCAGCAAGGTCCAATCGACCTACGGCATCGAGGCGATCCGCACGCCGGACACCGACATCCGCCTGCAGATCGGCACCGGCTATCGCCTCGAACCCGGTGCCGACGACGGCACCGCGACACCGGGGCCGATCGCGCGCGGCGGCGTGGCGCTGTCGCAGCGCATCGGGCCCAAGGCGCAGCTGCAGCAGCAGGTCACCGTCGAGACCGGCCGCCGCAACACCGTCGTGCGGCAGACGCTGGGCGTCGATCTGTTGGTCGCGCCGCAGTGGACGCTGCGCTCGGACGTCGATATCCGCCACGACACCGCCGCCGACGGCGGCAAGGGCGCGACCGACGCCGAAAGCTCGGTGAAGCTCAAATACGATTTCTGACGCGCCGCCGCCAGCCGTCGCGCACGGCTC
>JBOHYD010000148.1:0-5034 GCA_050737635.1 Luteimonas sp.
CTGCTTGTGCTTGCGCCACCAAGTCGCTATCCACTCGCCGAGGCCTTGCCATGTGCGTAGCTCCCAAAATCGATTCTGCTCGAGAGATTGCCACAATTAGGCTCAACTTGAAAGCTAATTGGAATTAATAAATGAGCCGCCTAAGTCGTTGCGAATCCCTCCCGCGGCCCCCATCCATGAAAGCCATCCTGCCCATCGCCCTGCTCCTGATGACCGCCAACGCGCTCGCCGCTGATCGTCCCGCGCCGCCCGACGCCGCCAAGAAGCCGCACACGGTCACCGCCCCGTTCGGCGCGACGCGCAGCGACGAGTACTACTGGCTGCGCGACGACAAGCGCAAGAACCCGCAGATGCTCGCGTATCTCAACGCCGAGAATGCCTACGTCGACGCGGTGATGGCGCCGCTCAAACCGCTCGAAAACACCCTCTACGACGAGATCGTCGCACGCATCCGCCAGGACGACAGCTCGGTGCCGTACCGCGAGCGCGGCTGGTGGTACTACAGCCGCTTCCAGACCGGACAGGACTACCCGATCCACGCGCGCCGCAAGGCAGCCGATGGCGACACGCCAACCTCGGTGTTCGCGCAGACCCGGGGCACGGGCCACGACGGCGAGCAGGTGCTGCTCGACGTCAACGCGATGGCCAAGGGCAAGGATTACTTCAGCGTCGGCGACTACGACGTCAGCCCCGACAACACCCATCTCGCCTGGGCCGAGGACGACAACGGCCGCCGCCAGTACGCCCTGCGCTTCCGCAACCTCGCCACCGGTTCAGACTATCCCGAACGCATCGGCAACGCATCGCCCAACCTGGTCTGGGCCGACGATAACCGCACGGTGTTCTACGTCGAGAACGACCCGGAAACCCTACTGACCGTGCGCGTCAAGAAGCACGTGCTCGGCACGCCGGCGTCCAGCGACGTGCTGGTGTACGAAGAAAACGACGACAGCTTCTACATGGGCATCTCGCGCACTCGCGACGACCAGTACATCTGCATCGAGGTGTCGAGCACGGTGTCGAGCGAGATCCGCTGCGCGCCGGCCGCCAAACCCGAGGCGTTCACCGTGCTCGCCGAGCGCGAGCGCGATGTCGAGTACGACGCCGACCATCTCGGCGGCCGCTGGGTGATCCGCAGCAACGACGGCGCGCCGAACTTCAAGCTGATGACCGCGCCCGACGGCGCGACTTCGCGTGCGCAGTGGAAGCAATGGATCGCGCACCGCGATGACGTGTTTATCGAAGACTTCGAGCTGTTCGACGACTTCACCGCGATCGCCGAGCGCTCCGACGCGCTGGAGCGCGTGCGCGTGCTCGACAACGATGGCAAGGAAAGCTACGTCAAGGCCGACGAGCCGGTGTATTCGATGGGCCTCGACGTCAACTCCGAGCACGACACGCCGTGGCTGCGCTACAGCTATACCTCGATGACCACGCCGACCACCACTTACGAGCTCAACGTGCAGACCGGCGAGCGCCGCGAGCTCAAGCAGCAGCCGGTGCTCGGCTACGACGCATCGAAATACGTCACCGAGCGCGTGTGGACGACCGCGCGCGACGGCAAACGGATCCCGGTGTCGCTGGTCTACAAAAAGGGCTTCAAAAACGACGGCACCGCGGCGCTGCTGCAGTACGCGTACGGCAGCTACGGCCTGTCGATGGACCCGGGCTTCAGCCTGACCACGGTGAGTTTGCTCGACCGCGGCATGGTCTACGCGATCGCGCATATCCGCGGCGGTCAGGAGCTCGGCCGGCAGTGGTACGACGACGGCAAGCTGCTCAACAAGAAGAACACCTTCACCGATTTCATCGACGTCAGCGACGACTTGGTCAAGCGGGGCTACGCGGCCAAGGATCGCGTTGCGGCCTTTGGCGGCAGTGCCGGCGGCCTGCTGATGGGTGCGGTTGCCAATATGGCGCCGGACACCTACCGCGTGGTGCTGTCGCAGGTGCCGTTTGTCGACGTGGTGACCACGATGCTCGACCCGAGCATCCCGCTGACCACCAACGAGTACGACGAGTGGGGCAATCCGGAAAAGAAAGCCGCCTACGACTACATGCTGTCGTATTCGCCCTACGACAATCTCAAGCGCCAAGCGTATCCGGCGATGTTTGTCGGCACCGGGCTGTGGGATTCGCAGGTGCAGTATTGGGAGCCGGCAAAATACGTCGCCAAGCTGCGCGACCTAGACACCGGCACGCAGCCGCTGCTGTTCCGCACCAACATGGACGCCGGCCACGGCGGCAAGTCCGGCCGCTTCCGCAAGTACCGCGAGCAATCGGAGATGTATGCGTTTCTGCTCGATCAGCTGGGCGTCGCTTCACGCTGAGGGTGTCGCCGGGGCCGCTTGCGTTGCTGACGTCCGCCGCCCGGCTTCGCCGATGCGCCCGTCGCGGCTACACTGCGCGCATGAACACACGCCTGATCCTGCTGTCGGTCACCGCCGCGCTGGCGCTCAGCGCCTGCGGCAACAAGGGCCCGCTAGTGCTGCCCGACAAGCCTGTCGAAATTACGCCGGGGGCTGTCCCGAGTGCGACGCCGGCTCCGGCCACCGCGCCCGTGACGCCGCTGCCATCGCCATCCCCCGACGTCATGCCGTCGCCGCTGCCGCCGTCTTCGCCACCGGCGACCACCGACCCGGTGCTCGAGGGTACCGGCGACGACAACGGCGGCTGACGCAATGCCTGCCCCCGCGCTGCGATTCAGCAAGATGCACGGTGCCGGCAACGATTTCGTGGTGCTCGACCTGCGCGATGGCCGCGATGCGCCGGACGCCGATCTCTGCCGCGCGCTCGCCGAGCGCCACACCGGCGTCGGCTGCGACCAGATCCTGACCATCGAGGCCGCGCATGGCGACGGCGCGCTGGCCGCTTATCGCATTTGGAACGCCGACGGCTCGGCCTCGCAGCAATGCGGCAACGGCGCGCGCTGCGTGGCGGCATGGCTGCTGCGCGACGGTGCCGCCGATGCCGCGGCAATCGGCAACGGCTTCGCGCTCGACAGCCCGTCCGGTCGCCACGCCGTCGACGTGATCGACGCGCACACGTTTCGCATCGCGATGGGCGTGCCGCGGTTCGCGCCGCAAGCAATTCCGCTGGCCGGCTTTTCCGACCCGCAAGACAGCTACACGCTCGACATCGACGGCACCGCGCTCGCGGTGGCCGCGGTGTCGATCGGCAATCCGCACGCGGTGGTCGCGGTCGAGCACGTCGACAGCGCGCCGGTGGCGAGCGTCGGCGCGGCGGTGCAGCGCAATGCCGCGTTTCCGCAGTCGGCCAACATCGGCTTTGCCGAGGTCGTCGCGCGCGACCGCATCCGCCTGCGCGTGTACGAGCGCGGCGTCGGCGAGACGCTCGCCTGCGGCAGCGGCGCGTGCGCGGCAGCGGCGGTGCTGATGCGTCGCGGCCTGGTCGATCGCGACCTCGTGGTGTCGCTGCCCGGCGGCGACCTGCGCATCGCCTGGCCCACCGACGATGCGCCGATCAGCATGGCCGGGCCGGCCGCATTCGTGTTCGAGGGGGAGTGGAACGCATGAGCGACAGCATCGACAGAGCGGCCGGCGAAAAACTCAGCGCGCACGAGGTGGCGACCTTCCTGCGCCGGCATCCGAAGTTTCTGCAGCAGTTCCCGGACCTCGCGATCACCATGGTCGTGCCGCGCGACGACGGCCCGGCGGCGTCACTGGCGAGCTATCAGCTCGACGTGCTGCGCGACAAGAACCGCGAACTCACTCGCCGGCTGCAGGAGTTGTACGCGATCGCGCAGGACAACGAACGGCTCGCGATGCAGACCCAGCAGCTCACGCTGGCGCTGCTCAAGCAGACCTGCGCGTCGGCCACGGTGCAGGTGATGGCCGCGCAGCTGAGCGAGGATTTCCACGGTGACCTGGTGCGCGTGGTGCTGTTTGCGCCGGTGCCTGCGCTCGAGAATGCCGACTGGCTGCAGGTGATCGCGCAGCACGACCCCATGCTGTCGCCGTTTCGCGACTGCCTGGCTAGCGGCGAGCCGCTGTGCGGTCGCCTGCATCCCGACAAGCAGGCGCTGCTGTACGGCATGCGCGCCGACGACGTGCAGTCGAGTGCACTGCTGCCGCTCGACGGCGTCGGCCTGGTCGCGGTCGGCAGCCGCGAACCGAACCGGTTCTATCCCGGCATGGGCACGCTGTTCCTGCGCATGATGGGCGAGGCGTTTGCGGTGGCGATACGGCGCTTCGATGGCTGATCGCGGCACGGAATCCCAACGGTGACCGAGCCGACGGCGATCGAGGCGTTCCTGTCGTATCTGCACGTCCAGCGGCGCATGTCGCCGCACACCCTCGACGCCTATCGCCGCGATCTCGCAGCGCTGGCGGCGTGGTCGCACAAGAAAGGCTTCGCTGAGCCGCAACACCTGCAGGCCGATCGCATCCGCGCGTTCGTCGCTGCCGAACACCGCCGCAGGCTGTCGCCGAAAAGCCTGCAGCGTCGCCTGTCGGCGTGCCGCAGCTTCTACCAGTGGCTGCTCAAACAAGGCCGCATCGCCGCCAATCCCGCAGCGTCGATCCGCGCGCCGAAGGCCGCGCGCACGCTGCCGCAGGTGCTCGACGCCGACGAAGCGGTGCGGCTGGTCGAACTGCCCACCGACGCGCCGCTCGGCCTGCGCGATCGCGCATTGCTGGAACTGTTTTATTCCTCCGGCCTGCGTCTGAGCGAACTGTGCACGTTGCAATGGCGCCATCTCGCGCTCGACGACGGCCTGGTCACCGTGACCGGCAAGGGCGGCAAGCAGCGCAGCGTGCCGGTCGGTTCGCACGCGCGTGCGGCGCTCACGGCCTGGCGCGAAGACAGCAACGCACCCAACCACGCGCCGGTGTTTCCCGGTCGCGGTGGCCAACCGATCAGCGCGCGCGCGGTGCAGCTGCGCGTCAAGCTGCTCGCCGTGCGCCAGGGGCTGCACAAGCACGTGCACCCGCACATGCTGCGCCACAGCTTCGCCAGCCATGTGCTCGAATCCTCCGGCGATCTCAGAGGCGTGCAGGAGCTGCTCGGCCACGC
>JBOHYD010000149.1:0-10514 GCA_050737635.1 Luteimonas sp.
GCGACCAGATGGTCGGGCCGTGGCAGCTGCCGGTCGCGGATTGCGCGATCACCCTGGCGGATTTTGACGGCCACCAGGGTGAGGCGATGGCGATCGGTGAACGCGCGCCGATCGCGCTGATCGACGCCGCGGCCAGCGCGCGCATGGCGGTCGGCGAGGCGATCACCAATCTGTGCGCGGCGCCGGTCGACGATTTGCGGCGCATCAAGTTGTCAGCCAACTGGATGGCGGCCTGCGGCCACGACGGCGAGGACGCGCGGCTGTTCGACGCGGTCAAAGCGGTCGGCATGGCGCTGTGCCCGGCGATCGACCTGAGCATCCCGGTCGGCAAGGATTCGCTGTCGATGCAGGCGCAGTGGACCGGGGACCGGGGATCGGGGACCGGAGAAGAGCCGTTGTCCGCGAATGACGCGAAGGGCGCGAAGGGCGCGAATGACGCGAAGGGCGCGAAGGGCGCGAAGGGCGCGAAAAAAGCGGAAGGTGTGGAGGTAGAGCGTGAGTTGGCGGATGGCTCCGGCACGCCGGTCCCCGGTCTCGGCTCCAGAAAATCAGTCTCCCCGGTATCGCTGATCGTCACCGCGTTCGCGCCGGTCGCCGACGTGCGCGCCCAGCTGACGCCGTTGCTGTCGCGCGAGGCCGATACCGAAATCTGGCTGATCGGTCTGGGTGCCGGACGCCAGCGCCTCGGCGGTTCGGTGCTTGCGCAATGCTATGACGCCTTCGGCGGCGCGGTGCCCGATCTTGACGATCCCGATCGCCTGCGCCGGCTGTTCGAGCTGGTCGGCGAGGCGCGCCAGGCCGGTCTGCTGCTCGCCTACCACGACCGTTCCGACGGCGGCGTGTTTGCGGCGTTGTGCGAGATGGCGTTCTGTTCGCACCTCGGCCTGGACATCTCGCTCGAAGGCTGGGGCGGCGACCGTGCCGATGACGTCTGCCGCATGCTGTTCAACGAAGAGCTCGGCGCGGTGGTGCAGATCCACGGCGCCGACCGCGCCGCGTTCGCCGATCTGGTCGCGCGCCACGGCCTGATCGAATGCGCACAGCGCATCGCCAAGCCGAGCACCGCAGCGCTGGTGCGCATCACCGACGCTGGCCGCACGCTGGCCGAATGGCGCTGGCAGGCGCTGTTCGACGCCTGGTGGTCGGTGACCCATGCGCTGCAGCGCCTGCGCGACGAACCCGACAGCGCCGACGCCGAGCGCGCATCGGCACGGCGCTTCGATGCGCCGGGCCTGCAGCCGCGGCTGAGGTTCGATCCGGCCGAGGATATTGCAAGCCCCTACATCAACACCGGCGCGCGGCCGAAGGTCGCGATCCTGCGCGAGCAGGGCGTCAACGGCCAGATCGAGATGGCCTCGGCATTCGTGCGCAGTGGCTTCGACGCGGTCGATGTGCACATGAGCGACCTGATCGCCGGCCGCGCGCGGCTCGACGACTTTGCCGGCGCGGTCGCCTGCGGCGGCTTCAGCTACGGCGACGTGCTCGGTGCCGGGCGCGGCTGGGCGACGTCGATCCTCGAACGCGAGGCGTTGCGCGACGGCTTCGCGAGGTTTTTCGCGCGCGCCGACAGCTTTGCGCTCGGGGTCTGCAACGGTTGCCAGATGTTCTCGCAGCTCAAGGCCATCATCCCCGGCGCCGGACACTGGCCGCAGTTTCTGCGCAACCGCAGCGAGCAGTTCGAGGCGCGTTTCTCGCTGCTGGAGGTGATCGAATCGCCGTCGCTGTTTCTGCGCGGCATGGCCGGCTCGCGGCTTCCGGTGGCGATCGCGCACGGCGAGGGCCGGGCAAGTTTCAATAGTGCGACCGACCAGGCGTCCGCGCCGGTCGCGCTGCGCTATGTCGACGGCGATGGCAGCCCGGCAACCGCCTACCCGGCCAATCCCAACGGCTCGACCGACGCCGTCGCCGGGCTGACCAGCGACGACGGCCGCGTGACCATCCTGATGCCGCACCCCGAACGCGCCGCGCGCGTCGCCAACCTGAGCTGGGCACCGCAGGAGTGGCAGGGCGATTCGCCGTGGCTGCGGATGTTTCGCAACGCCCGTGCCGCAGTCGGCTGAACGCGTCTGTGTGGTCTTGCTGAAGCGTGTCGTGGCACGCCCTCGACGCGTGAGACGACCTGCTAAAGTCAGCCTCCCCCGATGGAGGCCGGCGTGAGCGCACTTGCCAACGATATTGCCAACATTCCCGCCGCCGATGCCAGCGCCGACGAGCGCGTGGCCGTCGCCCTGCTCGACAAGGGCCGCCTGAAGGAGATCGACCTTGCGCGCGCGCGGCGTCTGCAGGAAGAGACCGGCGGCAGCCTGCTCGGTCTGCTCGCACGGCTCGGGCTGGTGTCCGAGCGCGACCACGCCGAAACCTGCGCCGACGTGCTCGGCCTGCCGCTGGTCAGCGCCAAGGACGCCCCGGAACTGCCGCCCGACGGCGTCACGCTGACCGCGAAGTTCATGAAGCAGTTCCACGTCGTCGCGATCGCCGAAGATGCCTCCGGCGTGCATGCGTTGCTGGCGGATCCGCAGGACACCTACTCGCTCGACGCGCTGCGCCTGGCTACCGGCCGCGCGGTGCGCGCCAGCATCGCGCTGCGCTCGGAGATCGACGACCTGATCGAGCGCTGGCACGGCCAGGGCCGCAGCGCGATGGGCACGATCGTCGAGAACGCCGACGGCGACGGCGATTCCGGCAATGCCGACGACGTCGAGCACCTGCGCGATCTCGCGTCCGAAGCGCCGGTGATCCGGCTGGTCAATCTGGTCATCCAGCGTGCGGTCGAGCTGCGCGCGTCGGACATCCACATCGAGCCGTTCGAAAACCGCCTGAAGGTGCGCTACCGCATCGACGGCGTGCTCGAGGAAGGCGAAAGCCCGCCGACCAATCTGACCGCGGCGGTGATCAGCCGCATCAAGATCATGGCCAAGCTCAACATCGCCGAGCGCCGCCTGCCGCAGGACGGCCGCATCATGCTGCGCGTGCAGGGCAAGGAGCTCGACCTGCGCGTGAGCACGGTGCCGACCGCGCACGGCGAAAGCGTGGTGATGCGTCTGCTTGATCGCGAGACGGTGGTGTTCGATTTCCACAAGCTCGGCTTCACCGACAACTTTTTGCCGCAGTTCGAACACGTGCTGCAGCAGCCGCACGGCATTTTGCTGGTCACCGGTCCCACGGGCTCGGGCAAGACCACGACGCTGTACACCGCGCTGGCCAAACTCAACACCGCCGATGTCAAGATCATTACCGTCGAGGACCCGGTCGAATACCAGATCGAGGGCATCAACCAGATCCAGGCCAAGCCGCAGATCGGCCTCGACTTCAGCGCCGCGCTGCGCAGCATCGTCCGCCAGGACCCGGACATCATCATGATCGGCGAGATGCGCGATCTGGAAACCGCGCGGATCGCGATCCAGTCCGCGCTCACCGGCCACCTGGTGCTCAGCACGCTGCACACCAACAACGCCGCCGGCGGCATCACCCGCATGCTCGACATGGGGGTCGAGGACTATCTGATGACCTCGACCATCAACGGCATCCTCGCCCAGCGCCTGGTGCGCCGGCTGGAGCCGCTGCATGCGGAGCGCTATCCGGCGTCGCCGGAGGAGATCGAGCGTTTCGCGTTGCGCAAGTACCAAGCGGATGGCGAGATCCATCTGTACCGCCCCAAAGGCTCCGCGATCGCGCCGACCGGCTATCTCGGCCGCACCACGATCATGGAGTTTCTGGTGATGAACGACGAACTCCGCCGCGCGGTGATGCGCCACGCCGGCATGGGCGAAATCGAACAGCTCGCCCGCGACAACGGCATGCGCACGATGTACGAGGACGGCATCATCAAAGCGCTCGCCGGCATGACCACGATCGAGGAAGTGCTGCGGGTGACGGAGGATGCGTGAGTGCAGCGTTTCGTTTTTGTTCGTCGTTCCCGCAAAAGCGGGAATCCATGGACGTTTCAACGATGATGACCGATGGAAAGACAGCCCTGCGTTTATCTCCTCGCGAGCGATCGCAACGGAACTTTATATCTCGGTGTGACCAGTGATCTGATCGCGCGCACTTGGCAGCACCGCGAGCATGTCGTTGACGGGTTCACCACGAAGTATCAAATCACCAGACTGGTCTGGTACGAACTGCACGGCACGATGGAATCGGCGATCCAGCGCGAGAAACGAATCAAGAAATGGAACCGCGCGTGGAAGGTGAATCTCATCGATGAAATGAACTCCTCTTGGCGGGATCTGTGGCCCGACATCACGGGGGCAGATACCCAAAGCCACGTCCATGGGTTCCCGCATTCGCGGGAATGACGAGCAAAAGCGATAGCCTTTCCCGATTCCCGATTCCCGATTCCCATGCCCCTCTACCGCTACAAAGCCCTGAATACCCGCGGCGAGACGCTCGATGGCCAGATGGAGGCCGCGAGCGATGCCGAGGTGGCGCTGCGCCTGCAGGAGCAGGGCCATCTGCCGATCGAGGCGGCGCTGGCCCGCGCGGGCGGCGGCGGAGGTGCGTCGTGGCGGGCGTTGCTGAAGCCCAAACCCTTCGCTGGCGAGCGGCTGGTGCAGTTCACCCAGCAGCTGTCGACCCTGCTCGGCGCCGGCCAGCCGCTCGACCGCGCGTTGACCATCCTGCTGGAGCTGCCCGAGGACGAGGTCGCCAAGCGCACGATCACCGACATCCGCGATTCGGTGCGCGGCGGCACCGCGCTGTCGACGGCGCTGGAACGCCAGCACGGCACGTTTTCGCGGCTGTACATCAACATGGTGCGCGCCGGCGAGGCCGGCGGCAGCTTGCAGGACACTCTGCAGCGGCTGGCCGACTATCTCGAACGCAGCGGCGCGCTGCGCGGAAAGGTGATCAACGCGCTGATCTATCCGGCGATCCTGCTGGTGCTGGTCGGCGGCGCACTGCTGTTCCTGCTCGGCTGGGTGGTGCCGCAGTTCGCGTCGATGTACGAAAGCCTCGACGCGCCGATGCCGTGGTTCACGCAGATCGTGCTCGGCCTCGGCCTGCTGGTGCGCGACTGGTGGATCGTGCTGCTGGCGGTACCGGCGCTGCTCGGATGGTATTTCGACCGCAAGCGCCGCCAGCCGGTGTTCCGCGCGCGTTTCGATGACTGGCTGCTCGGCGTGCGCTTCGCCGGGCCGCTGGTCGCGCGTCTGGAGACCGCGCGGCTGATGCGCACGCTCGGCACGCTGCTGAAGAACGGCGTGCCGCTGATGGTCGCGCTGGGCATCGGCCGCAACGTTTTGGGGAACCGGACGCTGATTGCGGATGTCGAAGCTGCAAGCGAGGACGTCAAGAACGGCGTCGGCCTATCGACGGCGCTGGGCAAGGGCAAGCGATTTCCGCGGCTGGCGCTGCAGATGATCCAGGTCGGCGAGGAGTCCGGCGCGCTCGACACCATGCTGCTGAAGACCGCCGACACCTTCGAGCAGGAAACCGCCACCGCGCTCGACCGCATGCTCGCCGCGCTGGTGCCGGTGATCACGCTGGTACTCGCCGGCATCGTCGGCGCGGTCATCATGGCCGTGCTGGTTCCGATCTACGATCTCACCAATGCCGTGGGTTAGCGCTTCGCCCCGGCCCACGCCGTTACCACAGGGACACCCCGCCATGCCCAATGTTTCCGTCAATCGCCGCTCCCTGCCCCGGCCGCCACGGCCCTCCGCGCAGTCGGGTTTCAGCTTGATCGAAATCATCATCGTTACCGTGCTGATCGGTGGCATCGTCGCCTTCGCGGCCAGCCGCATCCTCGGCGGCGGCGACAATGCGCGCACCAAGCTTGCGGTCGCGCAGGTGCAGACGATGGCCGAGAAGATCCAGTCGTACCAGATGGACACCGGCAGCCTGCCGACGACGCTCGACGACCTGGTGACGCAGCCCGGCAGCGTTAGCGGCTGGCTGGGGCCGTATGCGAAGCCCGCCGACCTGCTCGACCCGTGGAAGACGCCGTTCGACTACCGGGTGCCGGGCGACAACCGCGCGTTCGACCTGATCAGCTTCGGCGCCAACAAGCAGGCTGGCGGCGACAGCGTCAACCGCGACATCCAATACGAATAAGCCATGTCACGCAGCGCCACGGCGCATCCACCAGCGCGGGCGGCGATGCGATGCCGGCCGCCACCGTGCCCTGCACGCCGCGCTGGCTGTGCGCTGCCGCGACGGTCGCGCTCGCGCGGTTTCAGCCTGATCGAGGTCATGGTGGTGATGGCGATCGTCGCGGCGATGGCGGTGCTCGCGGCGATGACGCTGACCGGCGGCTTCGAGCGGCTGAAGATGCAGTCGACCGGCAAGCAATTGGTCGCCAACCTGCGCTACACGCGTGCACAGGCGATCGCCACCGGCACCCAGCAATCGTTCACCATCGATCCGCGCGCGCATGCCTGGTCGGCGGCCGGCGACCGCAAGGGCCAAATCCCGAGCGCGCTCAACGTGCGGTTCACCGGCGCGCGCGAGGTGCAGCCGCGCGAAGGCGTGGGCGCGATCGTGTTCTTCGCCGACGGCGCGTCCACCGGCGGCCGCGTCACGCTGATCAGCAAGCGCGCGACGAGCGATGTCGGCGTCGCCTGGCTGACCGGCGAAGTGACGCTGCGCCGCGGGCAGGATGTGCGGTGAGGGTTCTGTCGGGACTCGGTGAGCCGGGACTCGGGTCCCGGCCACAAAACCAATCCGGCTACACCCTGATCGAGGTCATCGTCGCGTTCGCGCTGCTCGCGCTCGCGCTGACCTTGCTGCTTGGCACGTTGTCGGGGTCGGCCAAGCAGGTGCGGCGCTCCGCCGATGCCGGACAGGCCGCGCTGCATGCGCAATCGCTGCTTGATCAGGTCGGCGTCGGCGTTGCGCTGCAGCCGGGCCGCCGCGACGGCGATTTCGAGGATGGCAAATACCGTTGGTCGCTGGACATCGCAGCCTATGTCGACCCGGCCCGTCCGCCGTCGCCGCTGCTCAACACGGGTGCCGCGCGGCTGCTGAGCTTGTCGCTGGCGGTGGAATGGGGCGACGGCGAGCCGGGCCAGCAACTGCGGTTGCGGTCGCTGCGGCTGGTCGCGCCGGACATCAATGCGAATGCGGCGCCGCCGCTGTGAGCGGTCATGGCGGTCGGCGAACGTCGTCGGGCGGTCATCCGTTGTCGGGCGGTCGTCGCCGCGCGCGCGGCTTCACGTTGATCGAAGTGCTGCTCGCGACCACCCTGCTCGCCGCCGGGTTGGCGCTGGCGTTCGCGACCCTGCGCGCGTCGACCACGGTCGCGCAGCGCGGCGAACTGCTGTCGCAGCGCAGCGAACGCGTGCGCTCGGTCGAAGGCTTCCTGCGCCGGCGCATCGCCTCGGCGCTGCCGATCGCGTTTGCCAACGACACCACCACCAACACGCCGCAGCGCTTCGTCGGCGAGCCCGACCGCATCCGCTTTGTCGCCGACCTTCCCGACTATCTCGGCCGCGGCGGCCCGCATCTGCACGACGTGCGCATCGTTGACGGCGACGACGGCACGGCGCTTGCGGTGGCGTTTGCGCTGGTGGTCGGTGGCCAGTCGGTCGAGGAAAACCAGCCGCGACCGCCGGAGCCGCTGGTGCCGGACCTGCTCGAGGTAAGTTTCCGCTATCGCGGCATGGACGCGCAGAACCAGCTCGCCGAGTGGACCGATCGCTGGGAAACCGTCGAGCGGCTGCCGTTGCTGGTCGAGATCGGCATCGTCAGCACCACCGGCGGACGCTGGCCGCCGCTGGTGATTGCGTTGCCGCAGGGCGCGGCCGACCCCAACCAGTCGCTCGGACGGCCGTTCCGATGAGGGTCGCTGCCGACATCGCCGGTCGCCGCCGTCTGCCTGCGTCTGCGCGGCGGCTAGCTGCATCGCTGGGCATGACAGCGTCGGGCGACGGCGCGCGCGCGCGATCCCAACGCGGCGCGGCGCTGCTGCTGGTGATGTGGATGATCGCACTGCTCGCTGCGCTGGTCGGCGGGTTTGCGCTGACCGCGCGCATCGAGTCGATGCAGGGCCGCGTGCTCAGCCGCGGCATCGTCGCCGGCCAAGCCGCGCGGGCTGGTGTCGAGTATGCAATGACCCGCGTCACCGACCCCGACCCGGCGCTGCAGTGGCTGCCCGACGGTCGGCCCTACAGGTGGATGTTCGACGATGCCGAAGTGACCATCCGCATCGTCGACGAGTCCGGCAAGATCGATCTCAACGGCGCCGATGTCGCGCTGCTGTCGGCGCTGATCCGCGCGGTCGAGGCTGAGCAAGCGCAGGCCGACGCGGTGGCGGCGGCGATCGTCGACTGGCGCGATTCCGACGTGCTGAGCCAGCCGCAGGGCGGGGCCGAGGATCCCCAGTACGCCGCGGCTGGCCGGCCTTACGGGGCCAAGGATGCGCCGTTCGAGACCGTTGCCGAGGTCGAACAGGTGCTCGGGATGACGCCTGAGCTATTTGCGAAGATCGCGCGGCAGCTGACCGTCTACAGCGGCGAGGCGCAGCCCAACCAGCAATACGCCGACGCGACGGTGCTGCAGGCAATGGGGGTGGACCCGGCGCCGATCCTCGCCGGGCGCGAGCAAACATCCGCGGTGCCGGGGCAGCCGGCCATTACCGGTTCCGGCAGCGGAACGTATAGTATCGACGCCCGCGCAAGGCTCCCGGATCGTCGGGAGTCGGTGTTGCGGGTGGTCGTTCGCGCGGGTGCCAGTGGCGTGCCGGGTTCGGTCTACACGCCGCTTGGATGGGAGGAAGGCGCTACGTCGCGATGATGGCCACGATCGATAATTCCAGTTCCACGATTCCGCTCGGCCAGCGTCTGGGCCGGGTCGGCGGCCGCCTGCGTCCGAGCCTCGGCGCTCTATGGGCGTGGTGGACGCAGGCGCTGGCGACCTGGCTGCCGGCGCGCATGCGCGAGCTGTTCGGCCTGTCGCAGCGCCGTCTGCTGCTGCAGCCGCTTGGCGACAACCTGCGCTTGGCGCTGGAGCGTGGCGACGACCTGCGCGACATCGGTCAGCTGCCGTGGGACGCCGCGCACGCCGCACTGACCTCGACGGATCCACTCGCTAGCTTGCTCGACCAGCGCAGCGCCGAATTGCCGCGCTGGCTGCTGCTGCCTGCCGCTGCCGGGCTGCGCCGCACGCTGGCACTGCCGGCCGCCGCCGCCGACCGCCTGCGCGACGTGCTGGCGTTCGAGATCGACCGGCAGACGCCGTTCGCCGCGGCCGATGTCTATTACGACGCGCGCGTGCTGCGCCTGCGCGGCGACGGCCAGCTCGAGGCCGAGCTGGTGGTGGTGCCGCGCGCGATGCTCGATGCCGCGACCGACGCGCTCGGCCCGCTTGGCGACGGCCTGGCTGGCGTCGACATGGCCGCCGCCGACGGCCGCGCGATCGGCGTCAACCTGCTTGCCGACAGCCGCATCCGCCGCAAGGCCGACCCCTGGGCGGCATGGAACTACGCCCTCGCGCTGGTCGCGATCATCGCGCTCGCCGCCGGCCTGTGGCAGATGCTCGCCAACCGCCGCGCCGCCGCCGACGCCTTCGAGGCCAGCACCCGCGCGCGCGCGGTGCAGGCGCAGCGCGTCGCCACCCAGAAGCGCCAGCTGATCGGTCTGGTCGCGGGCATGCGGTTTTTGCAGGACACCCGCGACGGCCGTCCGACCACGGTCGAGGTCGTCGACGAGCTCAGCCGTCGGCTGCCGGATTCGACCTATCTGGAAAAACTCTCGATCGAGGACGGCCGGCTGCTGCTGATCGGGCTCAGCTCCGAGGCCTCGTCGTTGGTGCAGCGGCTGGAAGGTTCGCCGCTGTGGAAGTCGCCGGCGCTGACCGGAGCGCTACAGCCCGACCCGCGCACCCGCCGCGACCGCTTCACGCTGATCGCCGAACTGGTGATCGCAGCACCGGCGGTGGCTGGCGACAAGACGGCCAGGGCAACGACAAGCGGAGGAGCCGATGCGCCAGGCAATCCCTGACCGCGAGCGCTGGGCCGCACTCGGCATCCTCGCCGCGCTGCTGACGGTCGCGTACCTGCTGCTGATCCACCCGTGGTGGACCGCGCCGATGCTCGAACTCGACGACCGCGTCGAGTCATTGCAGCAGCGCGATCTGCGCATCCGCATGGAACTGCAGCAGGCCCCGCAGGTGCAGCGCCAGCTGCAGGCCGTGCAGGCGCAGGCCGCGCGCGTGCCGGGCTTCATGTCCGAGCGCAGCCCGGAGCTGGCCACCGCCGCGCTGGTGCAGCGGCTGGAAACCGCCGTCGTCGAGGCCAGCCCCGGCAACAAGAGCTGCGCGATCACCAACCGTTCGCCGCTGTCGGACGCGCGCGCGCAGCAGGGCTTCCCGCGCGTGATCGTGCAGGTGCGCTTGCGCTGCGGCAATCCGGAGTTGGCCGCGGTGCTGTATTCGCTCGAAAGCGGCTCGCCGCGGCTGTTTGTCGACAACCTCAACATCGTCATGCAGCGCTATTTCTTCGCCGGCGGACAGGGCGGGCAGGGTGCCGGGCTCGACGTCAGCTTCGATCTTTACGGCTATCTGCAATCGCCGCCGGT
>JBOHYD010000150.1:0-5898 GCA_050737635.1 Luteimonas sp.
GTGCAGGAGCATGGCCTGCCGTCGGTGAGCGTGTCGGATGTCGAGGTGACCCGCGATCTCGCACATGCCAAGGTGTTTGTCACCGCGCTGCAGGAAGCGCGCGCCGACGAGGCGATGAAGGGCCTGAAAGCCGTCGCGCCGGACCTGCGCTACCGGCTCGCGCGCGCGGTCAATTTGCGCCATGTGCCCGAGTTGCATTTTCACTACGACGATTCCGTCGATCGTGGCGAACGCATCGACAATCTGCTGCGCGACCTGCCGGATGTCGCGGATGATCGATCCGATTGACCCGTAGGAGCGCCCCATGGGCGCGATGGGCAGTGCCGGCAACGCCTATCGCGCCCATGGGGCGCTCCTACGGGGTTCGTGGCAGGGGATTCGCTTCTACAATGCGACGATGGGGCAAAAGCCGCGCACGCAGTTTCGCAAGCTCGACGGCATCTTGCTGTTCGACAAGCCGCGCGGGCTGAGCTCCAACCAGGCGCTGCAGCGCGTGCGTCATCTGTTCCGCGCGGAGAAGGCCGGCCACACCGGCAGTCTCGATCCGCTCGCGACCGGCCTGCTGCCGGTGTGTTTTGGCGAGGCCACCAAGATCGCCGGTGGTCTGCTCGGCGCACGCAAGGCCTACGACACCGTCGCGCGGCTTGGCGTGGTCACCGACACCGACGACGCCGACGGCCAGCCGCTGCGCGAACGCGCGGTGCCGCTGCTCACCATCGACACCCTCGACGCCGCACTGCGCGCACTCACCGGGCATATTCGCCAGCGCCCGCCGATCTATTCCGCGCTCAAGCGCGGCGGCGAGCCACTGTATGCGAAGGCGCGGCGCGGCGAGGCGGTGGACGTCGAGGAGCGCGATGCCGACGTACACGCCTTCGAACTGCAATCCGCTGCCGATCTGCTCGACGACCTGCTCGATAACGGCGCGCCGCCGCTGCTGCGCCTGCGCGTCGAATGCGGCTCCGGCACCTATGTGCGCAGCCTGGTGCGCGATCTCGGCGAGGCGCTGGGTTGCGGCGCGCACGTCGCCGAACTGCGCCGGCTGTGGGTGGATCCGTTCCGCGAGCCGCGGATGTGGACACTGGACGCGTTGCAGGCGCTGGCCGCACGCGGCGAGCACAGCCTCGATGCCTGCCTGCTGCCGATCGAGTCGGGCATGGCGTCGTGGTCGCCGATCGAGGTCGGCCCGGCGCAGGCGGCGCGGCTGGCGTATGGGCAGGGTATCGCGGGCGCATTCAGCCCGGCCGGGCCGGTCGCGATCTTCGACGCCGCCGGCCGTGCGCTCGGCCTGGGCGAGGTCGGCGACGACGGCGGCCTGCGTCCGCAGCGGATGTTCCGCTGGGCCTGCGCACAGCCCGGGTATCCGCTCGCCGCAAGCGCTTGACGGCTTGTCCCCGAGCCGCGCAGCCGCTACACTTCGGCGGCTTTTTCAAGCACTTTCGCAACACTCCCTCAGCAAGCGGCGGGCCACGCGGTGCGTCCCGGATGCCATCAGGCACCCATCGACGGAATTTTCGTCGGACGTTTCTGCCGACCACGCATCACACAGGCCACATCCATGTCCATCGACACCAGCAAAGTCATCGAAGAAAACAAGCGCGGCGACAACGACACCGGCTCCCCGGAAGTCCAGGTCGCCCTGCTCACCGCGCGCATCGTGCACCTCACCGAACACTTCAAGGCGCACAAGCACGACCACCACAGCCGGCGCGGCCTGCTGATGATGGTCAACCGCCGCCGCAGCCTGCTCGACTACCTGCACCGCAAGGACGTCGGCCGTTACAAGACCCTGATCGAGAAGCTCGGTCTGCGTCGCTGAGAGCCGGGACTCGGGGCTCGGGGCTCGAAAGATCAAAAGCGGTTTGATTCCTGCTTTTCCGAGTCTCGAGTCCCGGCCCTAATCCCCAACGACCATCACACGCGATGGCCACCCGGTCGCGGCACGGGCTCCGACCGGTCCATAAGCATCAAAGGAAAACCCAACCGTGGCAAAAGTGACCAAGAGCTTCCAGTACGGCAAACAGACGGTGACCATCGAGACCGGCGAGATCGCACGCCAGGCCGGCGGTGCGGTGATGGTGTCGTGCGACGGTACCGTGCTGCTGGTCAGCGCCGTTGCCAACAAGTCCGCGCGTGATGGCCAGGATTTCTTTCCGCTGACCGTCGACTACCAGGAAAAGTTCTACGCCGGCGGCCGCATCCCGGGCGGGTTCTTCAAGCGCGAAGGTCGCCAGACCGAGAAGGAAACGCTGATCTCGCGCCTCATCGACCGCCCGATCCGCCCGCTGTTCCCGGACGGCTTCCGCAACGAAGTGCAGATCATCGCCACGGTGATGTCGATGAACCCGGAAGTCGACGGCGACATCCTCGCGCTGATCGGCGCATCGGCTGCGCTGTCGCTGTCGGGCGCGCCGTTCGACGGCCCGATCGGTGCGGCCAAGGTCGGCTACAAGAACGGCGAGTACCTGCTCAACCCGACCAAGACCGACCTCGTCGACTCCAAGCTCGAGCTGGTCGTCGCCGGTACCGCCGCGGCGGTGCTGATGGTCGAATCCGAAGCGCAGGAACTCTCCGAAGACGTGATGCTCGGCGCGGTGATGTTCGGCCACCAGCAGATGCAGGTCGCGATCGACGCGATCAACGCGCTGGTCGCCGAGGCCGGCCGTCCGAAGTGGACGTGGTCGGCACCGGCGGCCAACGAGTCGCTGGTCGCCGCACTGAAGACCGCGATCGGCGACCGCCTGACGCAAGCGTTCGCGGTGCGCGACAAGCTCGAACGCAAGGACGCGATCTCGGCGCTGAAGAAAGACGTGCTGGCCTCGGTCGCGACCCAGGCCGAAGCCAACGACTGGAAGGCTGCCGAGCTGTCGAAGGAATTCGGCGAGCTCGAATACCAGACCATGCGCGATTCGGTGCTCAGCAGCAAGGTGCGCATCGACGGCCGCGCGCTCGACACCGTGCGCCCGATCGCGTCCAAGGTCGGCATTCTGCCGCGCGTGCACGGCTCGTCGCTGTTCACCCGCGGCGAGACCCAGGCGATCGTGGTGGTGACGCTGGGCACCGCGCGCGACGGCCAGATCATCGACGCGGTGTCCGGCGAGTACAAGGACCACTTTTTGTTCCACTACAACTTCCCGCCCTATTCGGTCGGTGAAGCCGGCCGCATGATGGGCCCGAAGCGCCGCGAGATCGGCCACGGCCGCCTCGCCAAGCGCGGCGTGCTGGCGGTGATGCCGACGATGGAAGCCTTCCCGTACACGATCCGCGTGGTGTCGGAGATCACCGAATCCAATGGGTCGTCGTCGATGGCCTCGGTGTGCGGCTCGTCGCTGGCGCTGATGGACGCTGGCGTGCCGATCAAGGCACCGGTCGCGGGCATCGCGATGGGTCTGGTGAAGGAAGGCGACGACTTCGTCGTGCTGTCCGACATCCTCGGCGACGAGGATCACCTCGGCGACATGGACTTCAAGGTCGCCGGCACCGCCAATGGCATCTCGGCGCTGCAGATGGACATCAAGATCCAGGGCATCACCGAGGAGATCATGAAGACCGCGCTGGCACAGGCCAAGCAGGGTCGCCTGCACATCCTCGGCGAGATGGCCAGCGCGCTGACCGCGCCGCGTGCCGAACTCAGCGACTTCGCGCCACGTCTGATCACCATCAAGATTCACCCCGACAAGATCCGCGAAGTGATCGGCAAGGGTGGTTCGGTGATCCAGGCGATCACCAAGGAAACCGGTACCCAGATCGACATCCAGGACGACGGCACGATCACCATCGCCTCGGTCGACGCCGCCGCCGGGCGCGCCGCCAAGGAGCGCATCGAACAGATCACCTCCGACGTCGAGCCAGGCCGGATCTACGAGGGCAAGGTGGTCAAGCTGATGGACTTTGGCGCGTTCGTGACGATCTCGCCCGGAAAGGACGGCCTGGTGCACGTGTCGCAGATTTCCAACGAGCGCGTCGAGAAGGTCGGCGATGTGCTCAAGGAAGGCGACATGGTCAAGGTCAAGGTGCTCGAAGTCGACAAGCAGGGCCGCATCCGCCTGTCGATGAAGGCGGTCGAAGAAGGCGAAAGCGCGATTGTCGAGTAAGGCGTCGCACTGAGCTGGGTTTGCTGAAAAAACGGGCTTCGGCCCGTTTTTTCATGCAGGCGTCAGCCTGCAGGTTACGGCGGATTGCGTGGCAGGCCGTAATCGCCCGAGATCAGTCGCGTCCACGCTTCGTGTTAACCGCTTGACTGCGACGCTGCGCGGCGCGATGCGCTGGCTTCGCGATCGAACGCCTGATCTGCTCGTACACCGGGATGCTGCCGAGCTGTTCCAGATGATTGGTGTCGTAGCCGATCCACTGTCTTGGCTTTGGGATGCGCAGGTCGAAGGCGCGATCGGGGTGGCGGCCGAGCGCGCTGTCGATCGGCACCAGTCCGTCGCCGCGCAGCGGCTCACGATCGCCGCAGGCATCGACGGACAGCGTGGTCGTCGCGATCGCGTGGCAGCGCACGCCTTTGGGCAGCGGCAACGGCATGCGTGCGTCGACGTGGCCGGGATCGGTGTCGCGGCGGCAATCCTCGTGGCGAGCATTGCCGTGGCGCAGGTCGCGGATGCCGGCGCTGCGCAGGCGGCCGAGTCGCACGAGCGGCGCGCTGTACGGGCTGAGGCCGATCAAGCGATCGACCCAGCTGCCCATGCGTTCGAGCGGCGCGCCGTGGTGCGGGGTGCCGAGGAACACGATATCGGTCAGCCGATCGAGCCAAGCGTGTCCGGCGCGCGCGGCCGACAGGCACGCGCTGCGCGCGACCAAGCCGCCCATGCTGTGGCCGACCAGCACCAGGCGCGTGACCGGTAGCGGCCACGCGCTCAGCAGCTGCTGCATCAGCACGGTGAAATCGTCGCCGTTGCGTGAGACGTGCCGGCCGCTGTTGTAACGCAGATAGACCGGCGTGATGCCGAGATCGCGGGCGAGTGCGGCGCCGTGGTCGTGGCCGCGGAAGTTCCACTGGCGGTCGTTCATGCACAGGCCGTGCAACAGCACCACAACCGTCGCACCGGCATCCGGGAATGCCGCGCGCAGCGCTTTTTTGGTCAGCGTCAGCGCGCGTGCGTGGTGATGGAAGGCCATCGTCGTCGCGAGCGGATTGCCGGTGGTCTCGAGATGATCGCCGAGCACGCCGTTCAACGCGGCAATCACACCGTCACGGTCGTGGCTGCTGCCGGCGGTCCCCAGCCACGGCGCGAGTGCGCTCAGCGAGGTGTCGATACCGCTGCCGACCACCCGCGTGGTGCTGCGGATGATGCCGTAGATCCACGATGGCAATCCCGCGGTGCGCTGCGGCGCGCGCCGGCCGATCACGGCCGGCAGATGGGTGATCGCGGCGTGGATTGCCTCGACCAGATCAGTGGCGCCAGTCACTGCGTCGATCGCGAGCTGGTTGAGCCCACGCAGGTCATCGCGTCGGTGCTGGCGCGTGGAGGCAGGTCGTGTCATCGGTGGATCGTCGCTCGCGAAAGGGCACACTGCCAGCGTACAGGCATGCGCCACCACCGGCCCGCGCAGCGAGCGTTATCGCGCAGCGTCCGGGATAGGCCGGCTCGATCAGATCAGTCCGGTCAGGTAATACAGCGCGATCACCACGAACACCGCCGCGGTCTTGACCAGGGTGATTGCGAAGACATCCTTGTAGGCCTGCCGATGGGTGAGTCCGGTCACCGCGAGCAGGGTGATCACCGCGCCGTTGTGGGGCAAGGTGTCCATGCCGCCGGACGCCATCGACGCCACCCGGTGCAGCACATCCATCGGGATGTTCGCGGCGCTCGCGTTGGCGATGAAGGTCTCGGCCATCGCCGCCAGCGCGATGCTCATGCCGCCGGAGGCCGAGCCGGTGATGCCGGCCAGCGC
>JBOHYD010000151.1:0-1801 GCA_050737635.1 Luteimonas sp.
GTCGTAGAGGCCGCTGATCGTGCGCGTGGCCACGCGCATCGGATCGACCGCGTGTAGCCCGTCGCCGGCACGCTGCACCGCGCGCACGATCTTGTTGAGGTCGACGGCCTCGGTGCTGCCGCTGCGCTTGGTCACGCGCATCGCGTTGGCGGTCGGCGGTGGGGTCAGCAGAAAGCTGTGGTTGCTGCCGATATCGCGCGCAATGGCGGCGGGGGGCTGGTCGGAATGCGTGGGCGGCGTCGACGCATCGACGACGACGGCGACGCCGTCGTTGGGGGTATGTGACTGGGTCATGGCGTGGTCCTCGAATGACGCACCGGGCCGTCTGTCCCTCGCAGACGGAAGAAAGTGCGCGATCGCTTCGAGGCCATGAACCGCATCGATGCGACCTCGCCACTCTCGGGCGGGCGGTCACTACAGGGTGGAAAGGTGGCGTCGCAGCGATCGCGACGCGCAGGCGGACTGCGGCTGATCGTTGCGTCGCCAGCCATCTCCCCCCGGAGATTCCGCGGCCGGCACCGCGCGGTGTGCATCGCGCGGCTGTCGGCAGGTCTTCGGACTCGTGGACCTGAGGCAAGAAACGAAACTTGAAGAACGAGAAACGAGCGGGAGTCGTGGGCTCAGGCCCTTCACTCGTTCCTCGTTGCTCGCTCTACCGACTCGTTACCTGTCCTCTCCATACTGGCCGCTGCTTCCTGGGATGGATTGCCTCCCAGTGCGTATAAACGGCGGTCGTTGTCCACTCACCGCTGCGGGGCAGTGCCGGGATTGGCTGGATGTCTTGGATGACGCCCGGTCGCACCGGCTTCCCTATTACCCCGTGACGCTTGCACGCTACGGGAACCGACGGGCACAACATAATGGGGATGACCGAATTCGTCAACACAAAATGTAGTGATATGATCCGATGTCGCACCGGGGCCCCGGCGGCCTGGGAACGGTTCCGGCCGCGGCCGCCTCGCCCGACTGCCGGTCGCGGCGAGCGCGCCTCGTAACCGCCTCGTAACCGCCTCGTAACCGCCGCGACATCGCGGCGTTTCGATGTCGGTGGCCTCAGGGGCGGTGCGCCATCGCCATGTACTGGGCACTGCGCATCTCGATCAGCCGCGACGCGCAGCGCGCGAATGCGCCGGTCAGGCGCTCGCCAGTGTACAGGCCCATCGGTGCGGCGGCGGCGGTGCAGACCAGGTTGACATGGCGGTCGTAGAACTCGTCGATCAGGGTCACGAAGCGGCGCGCGGCATCGTCGGTCAATGCGCTCATCACCGGGATGCCGCCGAGCAGCACGGTGTGGAACTCGCGTGCGATCTCGATGTAGTCGCCGGCGCCTCGCGGACCTTCGCACAGCGTCGCGAAGTCGAACCAGGCGGTGCCCTTGGTGCGCGAGCGCACCGCGATCTTGCGGCTCTCGAGCTCGATCGTGCCCGGGCGCAGCGGCGCGCCGGCACCGATTTCCCGCCAGCGCGACGCCAACCACGCGTCGGACTCGGCATCGAGCGGTGCGCGGTACACCGGCGAGCGGGTCAGCGCGCGCAGCCGGTAGTCGGTGTCGCCGTGCAGGTGCACGACCGTGCAGTGCTGTTGGATCAGCGCGATCGCCGGCACAAAGCGCGCGCGCTGCAGGCCGTCGGCGTACAGCGCGTCGGGCGCGGCGTTGGAACTGGTCACCAGCACCACGCCCTCGGCGAACAGCCGCTCGAGCAGTCGCCCGAGCAGCATCGCGTCGCCGACGTCGCTGACAAAAAACTCGTCGAGCACCAGCACGCGCAACTGCTTGCGCCACGCGAGCGCGATCGCGCTC
>JBOHYD010000152.1:0-2279 GCA_050737635.1 Luteimonas sp.
GTGTTGAACGGATACCTGCGCAATCCGAGCGCAAACAAACCCGCGCTGGGCTTGATTCCGAACGGCACCGGCAATGCCTTCATGAAGGAGTTGGGCCTGCGCGCGTCCGACTGGCGCAAGGCAATCGACATCATCGCGCTCAACCAGGCCCGGAGCGTCGATGTGGGCCGGCTGGAGACGCAGGACCAGACCTGGCACTTCCTCAATATCGTTGGCATGGGCTTCATCGCCGAGATTGCGGCGACGGCGGCACGGATGAAATGGCTGGGGAATTCCGCCTACACGCTGGCGGTGTTGCTGAGACTGCCCTGGCTCAAGGCTCAGACGCTGAGCCTGGACATCGACGGCAAGACCGTCGTGCGCGAAGGCGTTTTCGTGGAGATTGCCAATTCGACTTATACCGGCACGTCCTTCCTCATCGCGCCCAAGGCCAGGCTGGATGACGGCTTGTTGGACGTTGTGCTGCTCAAGCGCATTTCCCGCATCGGCCTGCTTCGCCTGTTCCGCACCGTGTACGACGGCAGCCATGTCCGACACCCGCAGGTCGAATACCTGCAGGCGCGCTCGATAACCGTGACCGAACCGACTCCCGGCCCGCTGGTGCCCGACGGCGAGCTGCTCGGCAGATCGCCCGCGCGTTTCGAGTGCCTGCCGGGGGCGGTTCGGTTCCTCTGGCCCTAGTCGGGCCGGGTGCCGCCGCCTGTGCCATTTATACTTGTCGTTCTGCCTAGTATACTTGACATATTGCCAAGTTAGCTTTATGGTCTAGGCACGGATTACGAGCCGCCATGAAGAAAGCAGAACTGCACAATCGATTGAAGGTAGCGCGTGCCGAGCTCGGGCTCTCGCAGGACGGGCTTGCGCAAAGTGCCGGCGTGACGCGCCAAACCATCAGCTCGATCGAAACCGGTCAGTACGTGCCCTCGGCCTTGCTCGCGTTCGTGCTCGCCGACCGGCTCGGAAAGCGTGTGGATGAGTTGTTCACCCTGTCAGAGGAGTAGCGTCATGCTCGAATCTCCAACCCTTCGCGACGAGCGCACGGAGTTCGTCGAGAACAGCAGCTACCGCTGGGCGCACCTGGTGCTCTCGTACGGAGTGCTCGCGAGCGTCGCCTATCGCAGCTTCGCAAGGCATGAAACGTCCTGGGACCTGCTCGCACTCGTGATCGTCGCGGGCGCAGTGGCCACGCTATACCAGGGCAAGCACCGTGTGCTGTCGCGTCGCTGGGCAATGCTGGCCTGGGCTGCGATCGGCCTCGCGGTCGCGATCGCAGCAAGCCTGGTGCTGCTGTCGAATTGATGCGCAGTGCAATCCCTACGCGAGCCCGCGCACCAGCACGCCCTTGCCGCGCTGCTTGCCCGCATACATCGCCGCATCTGCTGACTTGAGCAGCTCGCCGAGCTGGACGCCGTCCAGTGGCGCCAACACGTAGCCGATCGTCGCGCCGACCCGGCAATCGTGCCCGCTGCACTGGAATGGCGACTGGAACACCGCCAGCAACTTGTTGCCGATCTCGACGGCCTTGGCCTCGCTGGCGACTTCATTGGCCACGACCACGAACTCGTCGCCGCCGACGCGAGCGACGATGTCATGCGCTCGCACCGCATCGGTCAGGCGGCCGCCGATCTCGATCAGCAACTCGTCGCCGACGTCGTGCCCGAACTGGTCGTTGACCGGCTTGAAGCCGTTGAGGTCGAGCATGTAGATCGCCAGCAGGCGATCCGGGCTCGCCTGCGCCATCAGCGCGACCAGCGCCTCGTTCAGTCCGCGGCGGTTCTTCAGTGCGGTCAGCGAGTCGGTATTCGCGAGCGACTTCATGAAGTCGCGCTCGCGCTTGGCGTGCTGCGCCACGCGGTGCTCGGCGGCGGTGCGCAACAGGACGATGCGCATGAACAGCAGCATGTCGAAGATGGCGCCGAACTGGAGCGCATGCAGCGTCCAGAAATTGACGCCGATGTGGCCGTTGATCGTCAGGGAGAGGATGACGCCGCTGACCAGGTAGCCGGCCCACGCGACGATGAAATAGGTGCCGACACTGTCGCCGCGCCGCACGCGGGCGAGCGCCCCTTGCAGGCCGATCAGCGTGGGCATCAGCCCGAACACGGCGGAGACCACGCCCAGCCAATTGTTGTTCATCAAGTCCAACGCGAACAGCAATGCGAACATCGCGAGAAGGCCGGATAGCGCTTTCAGCGCCTGCCGGGCCCGCGGATGCAGGTCATCGCCCAGCACCGCTTCCACGAATAGCGCCAGCGCGGCCGAGACCATCAGGTTCGAAA
>JBOHYD010000153.1:0-9447 GCA_050737635.1 Luteimonas sp.
AGCCATGCCTGGTACTTCGGCGGCGTGCCGTCTTCGGCAATCGCGAGTTCGACGGTGTAGCCGTCCTGTCGCAGCAGTCGGCCGCCGTGTTCGCCTTTCGCGGCCTCGGCCTCTTCGCCTTCGCCGCGGCCTGCTTCGGCATGATCTGCTTCGGCATGACCTGTCTCAGCATGTTCGCCGCCTTCACCGGTGTGCGCAGCGTCGTCCGACGGCTTGCCGCCGCAGGCCGCAAGCAGCAGCGCGAGCGCCAGTACGCCGACGCGGATCGCGGCAGTCGTGGTGCCCGCGGTGACGCGGGCTGCGGTATTCGTCGATGCCATCATGGCGTGGTGTCCTGCGGGGCGGTCGTCACCGCACCGGCGACGAACGCCTGGCCGGTCAACCGCTGGATTTCGATCAATGCGCGCTGCGCGTCGAGGGCGACCTCGAGCTGCTGCTTGCGGGTGAGCGTGCGCTCGGACTGTAGCTGCGCCCATTCGAGGTAGCTGATCGCGCCGGCCCGGTAGGCGCGCTCGGCGGCGGCTTCGGCGCGCCCGAGTTTGGGCAGCACGTCGTCGCGCAGGCGCGTCACTTCGAGCGCGGCGACGCGATAGCGGCCGTGTGCGTCGATCAGCGTCGAATACAACGACAGGTCTTTCGCCTCGCGCTCGATGCCGAGCGACGCCAGTTCGGCATCGGCCGTGCGGATCTCCGGCTGCGCGCGGCCACGTGCGCCGAGCGCCATCGACACGCTGCCGATCAGCGCGACGTCATCCGTCGCCTGCAGGCGGCGCACCCCGACCTGCCAGTCGAGATCGGCGTTGGCGGCGCTGCGCGCGAGCTGCAGGCGCGCCTCGCGGATGCGCGCCTCGCCGTTGAACTGCAACAGCTCCGGCGTGCGCTGCAGCAGGTCGGCGAGTGCGGCGACGTCGACGATCGCCGGCAGCCGCAACGGGTCGGCCGCGACCACGTCGAAGCTCGGCGCGCGCTCACCCCACAACGCGGCGAGGTGCTGGCGCGCCGCCGTGCCGCGCTGATCGGCACGCGCGGCGTCGAGCTCGGCCTTCGCCAGCTGCGCCTGCGCGGTGAGCACCACTGATTCCGGCGACGCGCCGGCAATGAGCCGCTGACGCGCGCCAGCGACGGTCCGCGTGCGCTGGCCGATGTCGAAGCCGGCGATCGCGCGCTGCCGCTGCGCGGCGACGACGTCAAGATAGCGACGCGCGACCTCGGCGAGCAAGTCGAGGCGGGTCGCCTCGCGCGCGACCGCCAGCGCATCGATGCGCGACTGCGCCAGCGTGCGGCGTGCGTCGAGCTTGCCACCGCGTTCGAGCACCGTCGCCAGCGTCAGCGTGAACTCGGCGCTGCGCACGCCGCTGGCGTCGCCGCTGCCGAAGGCGTTTTCGACCGTCGCGCCGGCAATTAGCGCCGGCCGCAGCGACGCGCTGTCGAGCGCGGCGGCGAGGCCATCGCGGCGCGCACCAAACACACGTAGTTCGGGATGGTTGCCGGCGACGCGCGCGAAGGCGTCGTCGAGGCTGAGTCGGGTTGGCGGTGGATCGTGCGCGGGCACAGGGTCGGCCGCGCGCGTGGGCCAAGCCACGGCGACGGCGGCGACCCACGCGGCCAGGGCCGCGAGTCGCATCTGCATGGGGAACTCCGATTGAGCGTTGACGGAAACCAGCGCGCGGCTGGATGGACGTCAAGCGCTGATCGGAGGCCTGAAGGGACCGCGCAGGTAGGCGCGGCGGACGGTCGCCGATTCACCGATTCGCGGCGCATCGGTGCACGCATGCGACTGCGCAACGCTCGGCATCACCGCGAACAGCGCACCCGACGGACCGCAGCAGTGCGCGTAGTGCAGCAGGACATGCAGCGGATCGGGCACGCCTGCAGCGTCGTCGGTGGCCGGCTGCCGGTCCGCTGATGTGACGTGTTCGGACGCATCAGCGTGTAGGTTCGCGGCGTGTTCGGCCAGTTCGTGCAGCGCGCCCATCGATGCCAGCGCCGGCTGCAGCAGCGCACCGGCTGCGAACAGCAGCAATGCGCCCAGACGCAGGACAAGCCGGAAACGGAGGCGGGCGACTCGCATTGTCGGAGTCTACGCGACCGCCGGCAGAGCGGAAAGATCCGCGGCCATGCCTCGGCACGTCGGCTGCGGAGCTGGCGACTGGCTATTCGAACGCGCCGACGCTGTCGTGACTCAAGTTGTCGAAGCGCGTGTATTCGCCGAAGAACTTCAGCTTCAGCGAGCCGGTTGGGCCGTTGCGCTGCTTGCCAATGATGATTTCGGCCAAGCCCTTGTCCGGCGAGGCGTCCTTGTTGTAGTACTCGTCGCGGTAGATGAACACGATCACGTCGGCGTCCTGCTCGATCGCGCCAGACTCGCGCAGGTCGGCCATCACCGGGCGCTTGTCGGTGCGGGTCTCCAACGAGCGGTTGAGCTGCGACAGCGCGATCACCGGCACGTTGAGCTCCTTGGCCAGGCCCTTCAGCGAACGCGAGATCTCGGAGATTTCGGTAGCGCGGTTTTCGCTGTTGCCCGGCACCGCCATCAGCTGCAGGTAGTCGATCACGATCAGGCCGAGGTCGTGTTCGCGCTTGAGGCGGCGTGCCTTGGCGCGCAGCACGTCGGGCGACAGCGCCGGGGTGTCGTCGATGAAGATCTTGGCCTCGCGCAGCAGGCGGATCGCGCTGCTCACCCGGCTCCAGTCCTCGTCCTCGAGCTGACCGGTGCGCAGGCGCGTGGCATTGACGCGGCCGGTGGACGAAATCAGCCGCAACGCCAGCTGCGACGACGACATTTCCATCGAAAACACCGCCACCGCCTTTTTGGTTTTCATCGCCGCGTACTCGGCCATGTTGAGCGCGAGCGTGGTCTTGCCCATCGCCGGGCGCGCGGCGAGGATGATCAGGTCGGTCGGCTGCAGGCCGGCGGTCAGCTCGTCGAACTCGACATAGCCGGTCGGCAGGCCGGTGATGCCGCCGCCGTTGGCGTGGCGGGTCTGCAGTACGTCGAACGCCTCGATCAGCGCCTTGGTGACCGGCACGAAATCGCTGCGCCCGCGCGCACCGGCTTCGGCGATCGCAAACACCTGCTGCTCGGCGATCGACAGCAGCTCCGAGCTATCGCGCCCCTCGGGCTGGAAGCCGTCGTTGACGATGCCGGTGCCGACCTCGATCAGCTGACGCAGCACCGCCTTGTCGCGAACGATCTCGGCATAGGCGGTGATGTTGGCCGCCGACGGCGTGGTGCTGGCGAGTTCGATCAGGTAAGCGCCGCCAGCGACCTGTTCGGCCAGCCCCTGCGACTCGAACCATTCGCCAAGCGTGACCGCGTCGTAGGGACGGTTTTTTTCGGCGAGCTCGCGGATCGCGCGGTAGATCAGCTGGTGATCGCGGCGGTAGAAATCCTGGTCGACGAGCTGGTCGGCGATGCGGTCGTAGGCATCGGGTGCGAGCATCAGCCCGCCGAGCACGGCCTGCTCGGCTTCCACCGACTGCGGCGGCACGCGCAGCTGTTCGATCCGGCCTTCGCTACGCCCCTGGAATGCGGAGCCGTCCTTGCGGAATCCCGGTCGTGCGCTCATCGCTGCGATGTCTCCCCTGCCCCGATCGTCAGTGCGACCGGTTTGTTGTTGTAATCGAGTCGTCATCGTAGTCGCCCCGCACGCAAAGCGTTGCAGATAAGACTGTGGATAACCGGTGCGTATCGCAGATGCTGCGACGCACGCTACGCCGATGGCACGGCACTGCCGGGCAGCGCATTCGATTCACATCGACATGGGGTACTTTTTGCGCACACAAAAACGGGCACCTTAGTGGTGCCCGTTGGCGATGCCGCGGTGACGAGGCTTACGCGGCTTCGGGGGCCACGATCACCTTGATCGGCGTCTCGACGTCGGCATGCAGGTGCACCAGCACCTCGAACTCGCCGACGTTGCGCAGCGCGCCTTCGCCCATGACGACCTCGGACTTCCCGACCGGCGTGCCGGCCTTGGTTAGCGCTTCGGCGATGTCGCGCGGGCCGACCGAACCGTAGAGCTTGCCTTCGGCGGACGCGTTGACGTAGATCGTCACGCTCGCGCCTTCGAGCTTGCCGATGCGGCCGCTGGCTTCGGCGTGGATCGCCTTGGCCTTGGCTTCGTATTCGGCGCGCTTGGCCTCGAATTCGGCGATGTTGGCCGCCGTCGCCGGCACGGCCTTGCCCTGCGGAACGAGGTAGTTGCGGCCGTAGCCCGGCTTGACGCTGACTTTATCGCCCAGGTTGCCGAGGTTGGTGACTTTCTGCAGCAGAATCAGATTCATGGTGATGCTCCGTGTTCGTTAGCGGCGCACGCGCGCGGCAACTGGGTGGCTGTCCGAACGGACGTTTAGGCGAGGAACGAGTGGAGAGGAGCGAGGAACGAGTGAAAGCAGCGCACTTCTCTCGTTCCTCGCGGCGTCAGCCGCTACTCGTTGCTTGCTTTCAGATGTTGTGGTTGTCGGTGTACGGAATCAGCGCCAGGAAGCGCGCGCGTTTGACGGCGGTGGCGAGCTGGCGTTGGTAGCGCGACTTGGTGCCGGTGATGCGACTGGGCACGATCTTGCCGTTCTCGGTGAGGTTCTGGCGCAGGGTGTTGAGATCCTTGTAATCGATCTCCTTGACGCCCTCGGCGGTGAACTTGCAGAACTTGCGGCGGCGGAAGAATTTGGACATGTCAGTGGCTTCCCTTAGGCGGCTTCGGCGTTGTCGTCGGCGATGTCGGCGGTGCCGATCGCGCTTTCGTCTTCATCGCGGCGGCGACGGTCGCCGCTGCGCTCGGGCTTGTCGGCCTTCTCGTCCTTGTTCTTCATGATCAGCGACTGTTCGGTGTCGGCCGCGTCGCGGCGCACGACCAGATGGCGCAGGATGGCGTCATTGAAGCGGAAAGTCTCGACCAGTTCGTTGAGCACGGCCTGGTCGACTTCGATGTTGAACAGCACGTAATGCGCCTTGACCAGGTTGTTGATCGGATAGGCGAGCTGGCGGCGGCCCCAGTCTTCGAGGCGGTGGATCTTGCCGTTGCCGCCTTCGATCAGCGTCTTGTAACGCTCGATCATCGCCGGCACCTGTTCGCTCTGGTCCGGATGGACCACGAACACGATTTCGTAGTGACGCATGGGTGTTACCTCGCGGATATGCGACCGGCATCGGATCGGATGCGCGGCCCGGATAGCCCCCCGTCCGCCCGATCGGGCGCGGTGGGGCAAGGTCTTCCGATCGATTGGAAGCCGGCGAGTATGGCAGGTCAGGCCCGCTCGCGCCAACCCGCGGCCCCTGGCCATCCAGCTCCCGGCTCCCGCAAGCGGCTTAGCCCTGCTGTGCGGCGATCCACGCGTCGATGTGCCGCTCCAGCGTCTGCAGCGGCACCGAACCGGTCGCCAGCACCGCGTCGTTGAACGCGCGCAGGTCGAATTTCGGCCCGAGCGTGCGGCTGGCCTTCTCGCGCAACTCGGAGATCTTGAGTTGGCCAATCTTGTACGCCAGCGCCTGCCCCGGCCAGCCGATGTAGCGGTCGATCTCGTTGACGATGTCCTGCTCGGTCTTGGGCGCGTTGTCGGTGAAGTAGTCGATCGCGCGCTGCCGGCTCCAGCCCTTGGCGTGCATGCCGGTATCGACCACCAAGCGCACCGCGCGCCACATGTCGTAGGCGAGTTGGCCCATGCGCTCGTAGGGGTCGTCGTACAGCCCCATGTCGTAGCCCAAGCGCTCGGCGTACAGGCCCCAGCCCTCGCCGTAGGCGACAAAATAGCCGACCCGGCGGAACATCGGCACGTCCGCCAGTTCCATCGCGCGCGCAAACTGGAAGTGGTGGCCGGGCACCGCCTCGTGCAGCGACAGCGCCATCATTTCCCACTTCGGCCGCACCTGGGGCTTGTATAGGTTGACGTAGTAGTAACCGGCGCGGCTGCCATCGACGGCACCGGACTGGTAGTAGGCGGTGGTGGTGTCGGGCGCGATGTTGTCCGGGATCGGACGCACCCCGTAGGGCAGACGCGGGATGACCTTGAACGCCTTCACCAGTTCCGGATCGATACGCTTGGAGATCGCCTGGTAGGCCTCCAGCAATGCCGCAGGCGTCTGGTAGAAGAACTGCGGATCGGTGCGCAAGTGCTCGAAGAACGCGGCGAGATCGCCTTTGAAACCGACCTCGGCCTTGACCTGCTCCATCTCGGTGCGGATGCGCGCGACCTCCTTCAGGCCGATGGCGTGGATCTCCTCGGCGGTCAGCCCGGTGGTGGTGAAGTAACCGGCGACGAAGTCGTAATAAGCCTTGCCATCGGGCAGATCCGCGGCGGCGATCGAGTCGCGGGTCTTCGGCAGGTACTCGCCCTCGAAGAAGGCGGCGAACCGGCGGTAGGCGGGGACGATGGCGTCGGCGATCAGCTTGCGCGCCTCGACCTGCAACGCCGGGCGCTCGGCGGCCGGAATGCCGTCCTTGAATTTGACGAATGGCTTGTAGTACGGGCTTGTCGACGGATCTTCGACCAACTGCGCCTTGAGCTGCATTGGGATGCGTTGCATCAGCACCCGCGGCGGCACGTTGCCGGCCGCCACGCCCTCGCGCAGCAGGCCGATGGTGTCGTCGACCTGCTTCGGAATGCCGCGCATCCGCGCCAGCCAGTCGCGGTAGTCCTTCGCCGTCGCGAACGGCAACACCTCGGCGATCTCTTCGGCGTTCTGGATCCCGCCGCGCTGGCTGACCGCGCGCTGGTATTCCTTGTACTTCTGGCGCTCGACGGTTTTCTCGATCTGCCAGGCGAACACGTCGTAGCTGAGTTGGTCGTCGTCGCCAAGCCGCGCGCGGTCGATGGCCTTCAGCCTGGCGAGCGCGGCGCGATCGGCGGCCTGGCGCGCGGCGATCGCGGTCGGGCTGAGGTCGGTCCAGCGGTCGTTGTAGCGCGGATCGCCGTGTTGGCTGGCGGTTTCCGGCGCATCGCGCAGTTCGCGTTGCCATTCGGCGTCGAAGAAGGCATGCAATTCGCGCGCGGCTGCGTTGCGGGTGTCCGCTGCGGGACGCTGCTGCGCCCACGCAGGCATGGCGACGATGGCAAGGCCGAGCAGCAGAGTGCGGATCATGACGGGCTCCGACGAACGGGAGCCGCGAGTCTAATCGGTTCACCGCGGTCTTCCCCATGACCAAAGTCGTGGGCGATACATATATATATAGCGCAGGCCTGCCCGGCTGCGCTTGTCCGCAGATAAGGCGCGCAGACCCACCGAGCAAGCTCGGCTACGGGATAGGTTATGGACGGACCCCGCGGCGGATCGCGTCGGGGCAGGGGCTACGCGGCCTTGTCGGCGTTGGTCGTGAAGCTCTCGCCGCAGCCGCATTCGGCGGCGACGTTGGGATTGCGGAACACGAACTGCTCGTTCAGGCCCTGCTTGAGGAAATCGATCTCGGTGCCGTCGACCAGCGCGGCGCTGTCGCTGTCGACATAGACCTGCACGCCGCCGCTGTTAACGACCAGATCGCCGTCGCGGCGATCGCGCGCGAGATCGACGACGTAGCCCCAGCCCGAGCAGCCGGTGCGCTTGACGCCGAAGCGCAGGCCGAGCGCGTCGGGTGCGCTGGCTAGGTAGCCCTTGACACGTTCGAGCGCGGCGGCAGCGAGGATGATGTGCATGACGGGCATTCTAGCGCGGACGCTCCGGTAAACTCTGCCATTCATATCGGCCCATACGCGCAGGAATTCAAGGCATGACCACGTTGAGCGTCGCACACGCACTGGCCGGCAAGGTGCCCGAAGGCGGCGAAGTCACCGTTCGCGGCTGGGTGCGCACGCGGCGCGACTCCAAGGCCGGGCTGTCGTTCGTCAACCTCAGCGACGGCTCGTGCTTCGCGGCGATCCAGGTGGTCGCGCCGAACACGCTGGCCAACTACGACCGCGAAATCAAGCGGCTGACCGCCGGCTGCGCGGTGATCGCCACCGGCACCCTGGTCGCCTCGCAGGGCCAGGGCCAGAACTTCGAGCTCCAGGCGCAGTCGGTCGCCGTGATCGGCTGGGTCGAGGATCCGGAAACCTATCCGATCCAGCCCAAGGCGCATTCGCTGGAGTTTTTGCGCGAGGTCGCGCATCTGCGCCCGCGCACCAACCTGTTCGGCGCGGTGACCCGCATCCGCGATTGCCTGGCCAAGGCCACGCACCGCTACTTCCACGAGCAGGGTTACTACTGGATCACCACGCCGATCGTCACCGCCTCCGATGCCGAAGGTGCCGGGCAGATGTTCCGGGTGTCGACGCTCGACCTCGCCAACCTGCCACGCAGCGCTGCCGGCGATGTCGATTTCAGCCGCGACTTCTTCGGCAAGGAGACCTTCCTGACCGTATCCGGCCAGCTCAACGTCGAGGCCTATTGCCTGAGCTTGAGCAAGGTCTACACCTTCGGCCCGACCTTCCGCGCCGAGAACAGCAACACCACGCGCCATCTAGCCGAGTTCTGGATGGTCGAGCCGGAGATCGCGTTCGCCGACCTCGCCGAGGACGCGCGCGTTGCCGAGGATTATCTGAAGTACCTGTTCCGCGCGGTGCTCGCCGAGCGCGGCGACGACATGGCCTTCATCGCCGAACGCGTGCAACCTGACGCGATCACGCGGATGGAGGCCTTCGTCAACGCGCCGTTCGAGCGCATCGAGTACACGCAAGCCGTGGCGCTGCTGCAGAAATCCGGCGTCACCTTCGACTTCCCGGTCGAATGGGGCCTCGACCTGCAGACCGAGCACGAGCGCTGGCTGACCGAGCGGCACGTCGGCCGGCCGGTGGTGGTGACCAACTATCCCGAGCACATCAAGGCCTTCTATATGCGCCTCAACGACGACGGCAAGACGGTCGCGGCGATGGACGTGCTGGCGCCGGGCATCGGCGAGATCATCGGCGGCTCGCAGCGCGAGGAGCGGCTCGACGTGCTCGATGCGCGCATGGCGCAGTTTGGCCTCGACGCCGCGCATTACGGCTGGTACCGCGACTTCCGCCGCTACGGCAGCGTGCCGCACGCCGGCTTCGGGCTCGGCTTCGAGCGGCTGGTGGTCTATGTCTGCGGGCTGTCCAACATCCGCGACGCGATCCCCTACCCGCGCGCACCGGGGACGGCGGAGTATTGATGATCGAGTCAAGAGAAACGAGGAACGAGAAACGAGAAACGAGAGACGAGTTCGCACATCGAGCACTCGTTTCTCACTCCTCTTCACTCGTTGCTGAGCCATGACCTTGTTCTTCGCCCTGCTCTTTGTCGCCGCCGCGCCGGGTCTGTCCTCATTGCCCCTGTCGTCATTGCTTCTGCCGTCATCCCGGCGCAAGCCGGGACCCAACGTGATCCTGCCGCGGCGTGTCACTGCAACGTCAAAATGGGTCCCGGCCTGCGCCGGGATGACAGCAAACGCGCATCGCGGGACCGCGCGATGATCCTGGTCTTCGCCCTGCTCTTTGTCGCCTGCGCGCCGGGTC
>JBOHYD010000154.1:0-12404 GCA_050737635.1 Luteimonas sp.
CTCGTCGCCGTCGCGTGCGGTGATCGGCGCGGCAGCCTTGCCTTCCAGCACGGCGTCGGCGGCGGCACGGGCGTATAGCTGCACGGCGCGGATGGCGTCGTCGTTGCCGGGAATGGCGTAGTCGACCAGGGCCGGGTCGTAGTTGCTGTCGACCACCGCGATCACCGGGATGCCGAGCTTCCTGGCTTCCTTGATGGCGATGTCTTCATGGCCGATGTCGATCACGAACAGGGCATCAGGCAGGCGGTTCATTTCCTTGATGCCGCCGAGCGAGGCCAGCAGCTTGTCGCGCTCGCGGCGCAGACCGAGGACTTCGTGCTTGACCAGCTTGTCGAAGCTGCCGTCGGTCTCGCCGGCTTCCAGCGTCTTCAGGCGCGACACCGATTTTTTGACGGTTGCGAAGTTGGTCAGCGTGCCGCCGAGCCAGCGCTGGGTCATGTACGGCATGTTGCAACGCTCGGCTTCTTCCTTGATCGGCTCGCGCGCGCTGCGCTTGGTGCCGACAAACAGGATCATGCCGCGCTTCTGCGCGATGCCGGAGATGAAGTTCATCGCGTCGCCGAACAGCGGCACGGTCTTCTCGAGGTTGATGATGTGGATCTTGCCGCGCGCACCGAAGATGTACGGGGCCATCTTCGGGTTCCAGTAGCGGGTCTGGTGGCCGAAATGGACGCCGGCTTCCAGCATCTGGCGCATGGTGACTTGGGACATTTTGATGCGACTCCGAAAGTGGAATCCGCCGTCCATTGGGTGTGAGGACGGTCTGCCCGCAGCGGAGCGCACTCCGCGCGGCAGGGGATTCCGGGGTTGGGCCTCCCCGCTGCCGCCGTTTCCAGATCCTTTGCCGTGATTGGCTCGGGACACCCCGGAACGGGTGATTGCGGCGGGTGTGGATTCGCCGGTGACGCCCGGCGTGGGCGGCCGCGCCAGGGGCCACAGCAGCTCGGCAGTATAGGCGGCCACGGTCAGCGAGGCAAACCTCTATCGACTCCCAGGTAGCCCAGGATGCCGATGCCGTGGTTATTGGTCTTCCTGCCAGGCCCAGGGGCTGTCAACAGACCTAACGCTGCCGGCGTGCGCCAATGTCGATGCGCAGCGTCTGGCGCACCTCGATCCGTACCGTGCGTTGTGCGGTCGCGCCATCGAGCGACCAGGGTAGAGGCAGGTTGTCGGGGATCACGGTCAGGGTATGCAGGCCGGTGGCGACGCGCGGAAACGCGAAGTTGCCGAGGCTGTCGGTGCGGATCGCGTAGCGGCTATCCAGCAACACGGTGACATTGGCGGCCGCTTGCTCGGAGGCGGCGCGCACGCCATCGGCGTTGTCGTCGAGGAACAGGCTGCCGGCGATGGCGCCGGTCGGGCCGTCGGATGCGCCGCCGATCACCATGTGCGAGCGGCCGGCGCTGCGTTCGTGGCGCAGGCTCAGAAACAACGAGCGGTCGCGCGGCAGCGAGATGAAAGGCGTTCCGGTCACCAGCGGGTCGAGGATGAACGGCGAACGTTGTGACCCCTGGCTCTGGTAGAGCGCGGCGGTTGCCGACCAGTGCCGATCGAAGCGCCAGTTGAGCCCGAGGTTGAAATCACTGCCGCGCATCGCTTCCGCACCGCGTCCCTGCGTCCAGCGCGCGTTGCCGTCGATCGACAGCCGATCGCTCAGGTCGCGGCCGCCGTAGAGCGATACGGTGGCGGTGCGAGTGGAGCCGGCATCGTTGCCGGCGGTGACCGTGGCGTAGTTGAGCACGCCGTAAGCGATTGATGCGGAGAGTCGCGCACCTTCGCGCAGCGGAAATGCCTGGTCGAGGCTGACCTGCCAGCTATCGGAATCCCGGCCGGCGTGCGCTTGGTCGAGCTGCACGCGGGTCTGCCCCCAGTCGGTGCGCTTATCGACAAATACCTGTGCGCTATTCGCGGTGTCGGGCGAGTGGCGCAGCGTGAGGTTGCCGCCGTAACCGAGCGTGCTGTTGGCCTGGTAGCGCGCAAATCCGGTTGCATAGCTGCCATCGAAACCATTGCCTGAAATCGAGCGGATGCGGTCGACGCCGCCGTTCCAACTCCAGCGGGCGTACTGGTAAGCAATGCGGTAGTAGCCGCCGACGACGTCGTTGTTGATCGCAAGCGCGCCCCACGCAAGGTCGGGCGCCAGGCGGTAGGCGCCATAGTTGTGCAGGTAGCGGCCGCGACGCGCACTGGCATCGATCCATGCGCCAGTCGCCTGGCCAAAATCGCCGTCACTGGCGAGCAGGTTGAGCTGCACGCTGTCCTGCGCGCCTTGCCAGGCGGTGGCGGCATACACCGCCTGGGTATCGCCGGTTTCAAAGATCGCCTCGCCCTGATCGTCGGGCACGATCCGTCCGTGGGTGCCGAGCAAGGACGCAGTGCCCGTCCATTGAGGCGCCCATGCCCATTGCGCGCCGAGCGAGGCGACATCGCCATCGGCGACCTCGAAGCCGACGATTCGGGTGCCGTCATAGATCCCGGCGCGCCCGAAACTGCCCTGCAGCAGCAAGCCATGGCGCGCGTTGCTCCATTCACTGCTGGCACCGGCGAACGCCACGGTCGGCAGATAGAAACGGTACTGGTTGCGCTGCAGCGGGGTCGACAGGGTATTGAGAACTCCCAGGCCGTTGTCGATGCGCCAGTCGCCGTCGACATGCAGGTTGCGCTGCCACAGCGTGGCCGCACCGCCGAGTCCGCTGCGGTCGTCGCCGGGGCCACCGTTGCCGACCCCGTCGAAGCGGCCGCGGTTGCTGTTGAACACGGTGCCGTCGAGCGACAGCGTGCCCCAGTCCTGGGTTTCCAGGAAACCACCGAGCGCGATGCCCTGTTCGTCGAAGACGTCGTCGCCGCGTTCGCTGCGGCTGATGATCGCTTCGGCGTAAAACGAGCGTGGCGGCCCGTTTGCGTCGTCGTCGGGTGCATCCTCGTCGGGCGGCAGCGGCGGCAGGCTCGACGCGGCGATGACGCGGTCGCGATAGTGATCCGGCGGTGGCGCGCCGCCGCCGTCCTGCACGCGGACGGCGGACATTGCCAGGGCGCTGGCGATGCTCCATGTGAGCGCCAGCGGTATCGGACCATTGCCGACGGTCATTTCGTGAACGTCGACTCGATATCGAGGCGCTGCTTGCCCCAGTCCAGTCGGCCTTTCAGCTGCAGCGGATAGGCGAGCGCGGGTGCTGGGGTGTCATCGTCGTCGCCTTGCGGTGCGAGCGCGATGTCGCGGGTTTCGCCAGGCAATACTGGAAACGTGGCCGGTGCGAACGCGTAGCGGCGCCCATCGGCGTCGCTGCCGTCGACAAACCCCTGCATCCGTCCGTGCGCATTGCCGCTATTGCGCACGCTGAGCACCGGCACTTCGCGTCCGTCAACGACCAGCACCTTGTGCGCGGTGATCTCCAGCGCTGCGGCAGCGTCGCCGATGGTGAGATACACGATCACGCCGATGCGCCCGGACACCGGCACCGCGGCACCGCCGGCGACGTTTTCCGGGTCGCCTTCGATCATGATCGCGAAGCGGCATTCCCCGCTCGCCGTGCCGGCGGGAATCGCCACCTCGAAGCGGTAGCGGCGCTTGCTGTTCGGCCCGATGGTGATCTCGGTTGCCTCGATGCCAACCCACGGGCGGCAGCTAGCCGGTGCCAGCGCCTCGGAGAACTGCACGGCATTGTCGGGCGTCAGGCTCCAGTCGGCGGTCTTGACCGTGAAGTGGGCGGAGCGTTCCGACACATTGCTGATTTCGACGACGTTGCGGTAGGTGGTGCCGGCCTGCGCGCTGTCCTCAAAACGCGGCGGCGACACCAGCGCAGAGAATCCCTGTGCGCTGGCGATGCCCGGCAGCATGAGACTGCACGCAATCATCAGAACCCGTGCCGGGGTGCGATGGGCTTTGGATGTCATGGTGTTTCCAAATCGATTTCAAACCAGAAGGCAAGTTGTTCGTCGCGTGCGAATTTTCGCCCATCGGCCTGGATGGTCAGCCGCAGGGTGTCCTCGATCCGGTCGCTGTGGATCGGCCCGGCATGCACGAGGGTGCGTTCGCCTGCGCGCAGCGTGCCCGGCAACAGGCGTCCCTGGGTGCTCCAGGTTGCCGTGATCGCCGCGACCGGCTGCGGCGGTAGGGTCATATAGATGCGGCCTTGCCGGCCCTTCCACGGCGACACGTCCAGGCGCACCAGCACGGTGATGTCACCGGCCACCAGTGTCGCCTGGGGGCCGCGCGGGATCGGTGACAGCGGCTTGAGGCGCAGCGTGCTGCCGAGCACTTGGCTGGCGCTGTCGTCGACCCGGTAACTGGTCTGCGCACTCGCCGCGAACACCGTCAGCAGCCACGCGCCGACAAACAGGAACAGCCATCGGATGTTCATGGCACGGTCAAGGTATAGGTCACGCGGCCGGTGTACGTGCCCGAGGCCACGATGGCGCTGTTGGCATACGAAAACGTGTGGCAGCTCTCGCGAAAGGTGTTCACCGGAAAGCTCGCCAGCATTTGCACACCGCCGCTGAAGGCGCCCGCGGGGAAGGGTTGCGCACCGGCCTCGCCATTGCCGCTGCTGGTCCAGCTGATCTGCGAGAACGGGATCGTATTGCCGGTCGCATTGGTCAGGTTGGTCGGCGCGGTGACGCTCAGCACGCCGGTGCCGCCGGACAGTAGGCCGCGGCGGTTGAACCCGCCGACGTACAACTGTGCCGGCACGTTGCATAGCACGAAGCCGTCGTAATTGCTGGTTGCTTGGGTGGCGTTGCTGGTCATCGCCACGCTGGTGCCGTTCCCCAGCGCCGCGGCCGGCACCGTGGCGGAGACGGTGTTGATGCCGCCGCCAGTCCCCGGCGTGCCACCGCCCTGGAAGGTTCCGCTGTACACGCCATCGCCGATGCGCAGGTAGATCGACGGTGTGAGGCCACCGCCGATGTTGACGATGAAGGCCTGCGCGACGGGCGCCAGCGTCAGCAACAGCAGTCCGCCCAGTGTCGTGCCGATGACATGGCAACGCCGGCTGTCGGGCTCGCTCATGTCGAACTCCTGCCTGTCGAACGCGGTGACTAAAAAAAAGCGGCCGGCATCGAAACAGCCGGCTCCCCCCCGATGCCTTGATGCCGGGACTTATGGCATCGAGGCGGTGTAGGTCACGCGGCTGTTGTTGACGTTCACGCCGCCGTAGGTGCCGGCGGCGACCACGGCGGTGTTGGTGTAGGAATACGTCCAGCGCGCATCGCGGTTGACGATCCGGCCGGTGGTCGGGGCGAGCGTGACGGTGGTGGTGGCGCCGTCGGCCAGCGTCGGGTGCGGCAGCGGCACGGTCGAGGTCAGCGCCCCCACGGCGGTGTTGATCTGGCCATAGGAAATGCTATCGCCCGCGCCATTGCCCAGTGCGCCGAGCGTGGTCGAGGTGAAAGTGATATTGCCGTTGTTGCCGAGGACCTTCGCCGTCACCGCGCCGTTGCCCAGATCGCCGGACCCCACGGTGGCGGCGATCGTGGTGCCGTCGCCGACATTGGTGGCCGGCACCACAAAGGCGATCTGATTGATGGTTGGGTTGGTGGTGAAATCGGCGCCGGTGCCCACGCGCAGGAACAGGATATTCGGCACGGTCACCAGGAAGTCGAGGCGTGCGTTGGCGGTCAGCGGCGGGGCCAAGCTGGTCACGTACTGCGATTCGGCAGCGGCCAGCATGGGCATCGAAAGCACGGCGACGGCGAGGAGGGTTTTGGCGGGCAGAGGCATGTGTGGAATGTCCTTATGGCGATGGGCGGGGTGAGAAGTCTGGGGGCTTTCGGCATGCCTTGAAAACCGGAACCTAAGCAGCCTCCGAGCAAGTCGTCGTCGCAGCGGGCGCTGGGATGACGATTTGTTCAGGGCCTCCCCAATGGCAGCGACTGGCCGGCTCGACGTGTCTCGATGGCGGGACGGTCCGGAAAGATGTCTTTAGGTGAAAGGTACAAAGCAGAAATCGCGCCAACGTTATCCCGGGTCGGCATTGCCGACGGCCAGCGCTGTCGGAAACGATAGCATGTGTAAAGAATCGTTACGGACGATGGGATGTGAAGTCAGGTAATTTATGGCGCTGAAGCAAGGCATGGATGTGGCGTGGCTTGGAGAATAAATGAAAACGACATCACTATTTTTCGTCATGTCATTGCAGAGTGACGCTCTTGCCGGATCGTCGGCCATGCACAGCGTCGAAGCCTGCGCACATCCGGCCGGGCAGCCCGAGCGAGGCCGGCCGGCCGCTGGCGCGCAGACGGGCATCGCGTGAAATCGGCGATAATCGCGCCATGAGCATCCATCTCAAGACCCCCGATGACATCGCCAGGATGCGCGTCGCCGGCCGGCTGGCCGCCGAGGTGCTGCAAATCGTCGCGCCGCATGTCCGGCCCGGGGTCAGCACTGAAGAACTCGACCGCATCTGCCACGCGCACATCGTCAACGTGCAGCAGGCAACGCCGGCCAATATCGGCTATCGCGGCTATCCGAAGACGGTCTGCGCCTCGGTCAACAACGTCATCTGCCACGGCATACCCAACGCCGCCAAGGTGCTGAAGGACGGCGATATCGTCAACATCGACGTCACCGTCATCAAGGACGGCTGGCACGGCGACAGCAGCCGCATGTACTACGCCGGCACGCCGTCGGTGATGGCCAGACGGCTGGTGGAGGTGACCCGCGAGGCGATGTTCCGTGGCATCCGCGCGGTCAGGCCGGGTGCGACGCTCGGCGACATCGGCCACGCGATCCAGCACTACGCCGAAGGCGAGCGCTTCAGCGTGGTGCGCGAGTACTGCGGCCACGGCATTGGCCGTGTCTACCACGACGAACCGCAAGTGCTGCATTACGGCCGCCCCGGCGACGGTCTGGTGCTCAAGCCCGGCATGACCTTCACCATCGAGCCGATGATCAACGAGGGTACCCGTCATGCCCGTGTATTGCCCGACGGCTGGACCGTGGTCACCAAGGACCGCAAGCTGTCCGCGCAGTGGGAGCACACGGTGCTGGTCACCGACGACGGCGTCGAGATCCTGACGCGGCTGCCGGGCGACGACAACGACTTGTGACCACGCTCAGCGCCGCTGCCGGCGATGTGGCGACCACGGCAAGTGCGACTGACGCGTCGCTCGCGGCGTGGGCGCAGGGCGCGCGTGCGTCGTTGGCGCAGACCGATGCGCGGCTGGCGCGGCGTTTCGACAGCGGTGAGCACGTCGAACGGCTGATCGCGCTGCGCGCACGCGCGGTCGACGGGCTGATCCTCGATGGGTGGCAGCGTTGTGCTCCGCAACACGCCGCACTGGCGCTGTTCGCGGTCGGCGGCTACGGCCGCGGCGGGTTGTATCCGCATTCCGACATCGACCTGTTGGTGCTCGCCGACGATGCCGATCAGCATGCCTGGCGCGACGCGCTGGCGGGTTTTTTCGCATCGCTGTGGGACGCCGGCCTACGCACCAGTCACGCGGTGCGCTCCGCGGCGCAGTGCAGCGAGGCCGCTGCCGACCAGACCGTGCTGACCGCGCTGCTCGAAGCGCGTCCGCTGGCGGCGAGCGACGCCGACCGCGTGGCACTCCGCGACGCGATCGCGCCTGCGAAGGTTTGGCCGCCGCGCGCCTACTTCCGTGCCAAGCTCGCGGAGCAAGCGGCCCGGCATGCGCGTTTTGGCGACACCTCCGACAATCTCGAACCCAACCTCAAGGAAGGCCCCGGCGGCCTGCGCGACCTGCAGACGCTGGGCTGGATGGCGCTGCGCAGCTTCGGCGTTCGCGAGTTGGAACCGCTGATCGGCCTCGGTCATCTCGGTGCCGACGAGGCCATCGCGCTCGAACGCGAAGGCCGCGAACTCGGCCGTCTGCGCTATGGCCTGCATCTGGTGTCTGGCCGCCACGAGGAGCGGCTGCGCTTCGACTATCAAAAAGCGCTCGCGCAACGCCTCGGCTTTGCCGACGACGACCAGAACCTCGGCGTCGAGCAGATGATGCAGGGCTTCTACCGCAGTGCGGCGATCGTGCGCCGGCTCGGCGATCGCTTGCTGCAGCGTCTCGACGAGCACTTCGACGGCACCGCGGTGCCCGAGCCGCTCGATGCGCGCTTCGAACTGCGTCGCGGCTATCTGGCCGCGCGCGATGGCGGCTGGCCGCACGGCGATCTCGCCGAGGTCTTCGCGCTGTTCGCGATCTGGGCCGAGCGCGGCGAGCTGCGCGGCTTGCACTCGCAAACCGCACGCGCGCTGGCCGAGGCGCTGCCGTCGATCGCCAGCTATGACGCTGCCGAGGAGGCGCTGCGTGCGGCGTTCATGGCGCTGCTGCGCGGTCCGCGCCCGGTGCGCACGCTGGAGCGCATGGCACGGCTTGGCGTGCTCGGCCGCTGGCTGCCGGCGTTTGCGCAGGTGTCCGGGCGCATGCAGTTCGACCTGTTCCACGTCTACACCGTCGATCAGCACACCCTGGCGGTGCTGCGCAATCTGGCGTCGTTCGGCTCCGGGCAGGAGGACGAACGCTTCGCCACCGCGCATGTGGTCTGGCCGACGCTGCGCAAGCCGGAGCTGCTGCTGCTCGCTGGCCTGTTCCACGACATCGCCAAGGGCCGCGGCGGCGATCATTCCGACCTCGGCGCCGACGACGCGCACGCGTTCTGCCTCGCGCACGGCCTGTCGCCCAGCGACGCCGCACTGGTGCACTGGTTAGTGCGCAAGCACCTGCTGATGTCGGTCACCGCGCAAAAACAGGACATCTCCGATCCGGCGGTGATCCACCGCTTCGCGACCGAGGTCGCCGATCGCGAACGTCTCGATTACCTCTACCTGCTGACCTGCGCCGACATCGCCGGCACCTCGCCAAAACTGTGGAACGCGTGGAAAGACCGTCTGCTCGCGGATCTGCGCATCTCGACGCGGCTGGCACTGCGCCAGGGCCTCGAGCATCCGGTTGCCGCGGTCGAGCGTATCGCCGAAACGCGCGCGGCGGTGCGCAAGCTGCTGTCGATGCAGTCGATCGGCGACGATGAGATCGGCGCGCTGTTCGAGCGTTTTCCCGAGTACAGTTTTCTGCGCGCGCGCGCCGACCAGATCGTCTGGCAGGCGCTGGCATTGCGCGGCGGCAGGGCCGGCGACACCACCGTCGGCGTGCGTGCGCTCGATGCCGGCGATCATGCGCTGGAGGTGTTCGTGCATTCGCTCGACCGCGATGGGTTGTTTGCGGCGATCGTCATCACCCTCGACCGTGCCGGTCTGGTCATCCAGCAGGCGCGCGCGCTCGACGGTCCCGGCGGCACGATCTTCGACAGCTTCCAGGTGCTGCCCGGCGATGCGCGGGTGGCGCCCGACGTCGATGCGATCGCACGATGGCTGCGCGATGCGCTCGCCGGTCCGCTCGAACGCATCCATCCGGCGCGCCGCGCGCAGCCGCGGCACCTCAAACACTTCCGCATCTCAGCGCGCATCGGCTTCGACAGCGGCGTTCATGAAGGCGGCGGCGACGGCTACACTGTGCTCAGCCTGGTCTGCACCGACCGCCCCGGGCTGCTCGCCGACATTGCCCACACGCTGCGCGCGCAGCGCCTGCGCGTGCACGATGCGCGCATCGCCACCTTCGGCGAACGCGCCGAGGACGTGTTCCGCATCAGCGACACCGACAACCGAGCCCTTTCCCCTGACGACCAGCGCACGTTGCACGCGGCGCTGGTCGAACGCATCGATGGAGACGCGACGCTATGAGTCCGCAGAAGCCGGCAAAGAAAGCCGCAAAGACCGCTGTCAAAAAACCCGCCAAGAAAGTCGCGAAGCAAAAAGTCGCGCCGCAGGCACCAGGCAGCGACGAGCTGAAGTTCATGATCGACAGCGCCTGGGAGCGGCGCAGCACGCTGACGCCCGACGAGATGGAAGGCTCGACGCGGCCGACCGTGGAGCGTGTGGTCGACGGCCTCGAAACCGGCGAGTTTCGCGTCGCCGAACCCGATGGCCACGGCGGCTGGACAACCAACCAATGGCTGAAAAAAGCCGTGCTGCTGTACTTCCGCACCCAGGACATGGAGCTGATCGAATCGTACCCGTCGTCGTTCTGGGACAAGATCCCGACGCGCTTCGAGGGCTACGGCGAAAGCGACTTCCGCAAGCTCGGCGTGCGCGTGGTGCCCGGCGCGATCGCGCGCCGCGGCGCGCACATCGGCCGCGACGTGGTGCTGATGCCGAGCTTCGTCAACATCGGTGCGCATATCGGCGTCGGCACGATGGTCGACACCTGGGCGACGGTCGGCTCCTGCGCGCAGGTCGGCAAGTATTGCCACATTTCCGGCGGTGCCGGCATCGGCGGCGTGCTCGAACCGCTGCAGGCGTCGCCGACCATCCTTGAGGATCATGTTTTTATCGGTGCGCGCTCGGAGGTGGTGGAAGGGGTGATCGTCGGCCACCACAGCGTGATCGGCATGGGCGTGTTTCTCGGTCAGTCGACGCGTATCTACGACCGCGCGACAAAACAAATCAGCTACGGCGTGGTGCCGCCGGGCAGCGTCGTGGTGTCGGGCTCGCTGCCGGCCGACGACGGCTCGCATTCGCTGTATTGCGCGGTGATCGTCAAGCAGGTCGATGCCAGGACGCGCGCCAAGACATCTATCAACGAGCTGCTGCGCGGGCTGTGACGCAAGGAAGCAGAGGCGGGAAACGAGCGGAGAGGAACGAGGAACGGGAGGTTCCCGTCCACTGCCCCGGACTGCGCGTTTGCATTCACTCGTTTCTCACTCCTCGCCACTGGTTTCTCCGCCCATGACAACGATCTACGGCCTGGCCAACTGCGACACCTGCAAGAAAGCCCGCAAGTGGCTCGACCGCTTCGGCGTGGCTTACAGCTTCGTCGACTACCGTGAGCAGAAGCCGTCGCCGGAGACGTTGATCGACTGGAGTCGACAGGCCGGCGGTTTCGGCACGCTGGTCAACAAGTCGTCGACCACCTGGCGACAGCTGCCCGAGCATCGCAAGGCACCGGGATCGGAGGCGGAGTGGACGCTGCTGCTGCGCGAATATCCGCAGCTGATCCGCCGGCCGTTGGTGGTGACCGACGATGGAGTGATGACGCAGGGCTTCACCGACAACGCCTTCAAGCAGCGCTTTTGACTTTCCTTCTCCCTCCGGGGGAAGGTGCCCGAAGGGCGGATGAGGGCGCCGTTTCCGACTTCCTCGATGCTCGTTAGTGCGCTCCTTTATCCGGCGCTGCGCGTCACCTTGTCCCGAAGGGAGAAGGCAACAATGGAGCTTTGTGCAATGACCGATGTCGTCGAACTCGCAAAGGCATTGATTGCCCGCGCCTCCGTCACCCCCGGCGACGCCGGCTGCCAGCCGCTGATCGCCGGACGCCTGCAACGTGCCGGTTTTGCGTGCGAATCGCTGCGTTACGGCGACGTCGACAACCTGTGGGCGACGCACGGCAGCGGCGCGCCGGTGTTGGTGCTGCTCGGCCACACCGACGTGGTGCCGCCGGGGCCGCCCGATGCGTGGACCAGCGATCCGTTTGTGCCGGAGATCCGCGACGGCCTGCTATACGGTCGCGGGGCGGCGGATATGAAGGGCAGCGTCGCGGCATTTGTGATCGCGCTGGAAGCCTTCGTCGCTGCGCATCCGGATCACTCGGGCACGGTCGCGCTGCTGCTGACTTCCGATGAGGAGGGCGATGCGATCGACGGCGTGCGTCGCGTCGCCGACACCTTCCGCGAGCGCGGCGAGCGCATCGACTGGTGCGTCACCGGCGAACCATCGTCGAAGACGGTACTTGGCGATCTGTTGCGCGTCGGCCGGCGTGGTTCGCTGTCGGCCACACTCACCGTGCGCGGTGTGCAGGGTCATGTTGCGTATCCGCAGACAGCTCGCAATCCGATCCATCAGGCCTTGCCGGCGTTGACCGAACTTGCGGCAAGGCGCTGGGACGACGGCGACGAGACCTTTCCGCCGACCAGTCTGCAGATCAGCAACGTGCACGCCGGCACCGGTGCCAACAACGTGATCCCCGGCGAGCTGCAGCTGCTGTTCAACCTGCGCTACAACCCGCACTGGGACGCGCCAAAACTCGAAGCCGAATGCGAGGCGATCCTGCGCGCGCGCGCGCTCGACTATGCGATCCGCTGGCAGCGCAGCGGCGAACCGTTCTTTACCCCCGAAGGCCCGTTGCGCAAAGCCGCACGCCAAGTTCTGAGCGAGTTTGTGGGCGCGCCGCCGGAAGAAAGCACCGGCGGCGGCACCTCCGACGCCCGTTTTATCGCCCCGCTCGGCGTGCAGTGCATTGAGCTTGGCCCGGTCAATGCGAGCATCCACAAGATCGATGAGCACGTCTCGGTGGCCGACCTCGAAGCGCTGCCGGGTCTCTACCTCACCCTGATCGAGCGCCTGCTCTTGGTAGCAGCGGCCGATGGGCGCGATGTTTTTGCGTGATCGGCCACGCAT
>JBOHYD010000155.1:0-6998 GCA_050737635.1 Luteimonas sp.
TCCACTGCGAGGCATGCTCGCCCTGAGACTCCAGCACCAACCGAACCGCTCGCTCGCGCACTTCCGCAGAATACTTCGTTGACTTCTTCATGGCCCCATCTTCTCAAGTGTGGGAGCCTCCGAAAAAACCGGCGCGGTTCACTTGCATCGCTTGCCCTAGGTAGTCCGGCCGATATACTGCGAGACGCATAGGAGTCTCCGCAGTGAGGTCCACCATCCGCACATCGAGCGCCTTGCGCGCTTTATCCAATAAGCCCAGGCCGAACTCGCATCCCCATCTGTCGCGGTCGTCCACCACCTGATGCCGCCTTGTTGTCTACGCCAGGAACGCGCGGCGCGCGGGCATCGTCGGGCGGATCGCCGGAATCCAATGAAAAACCCCGCAGGCAGACGCCGGCGGGGTTGGGAAGAACGACACGGAGCGCTGCCGAGCAAGCACTGAACAGCTGTCATTTCAAGCGCAGCGAGAGGCGCTTTCAACAATGCTGCCGGTCAATCCATGCTGCTGAACCTGTTGAAAGGGTCACGGCGGATGGAATGACAAAAGCGATTTGTTCAGCGCTTTTCTGGGTGACGGCAATCAGAAGCGATAACTGACGCCCAATAGATAGGTGCGGCCATAGTCGAAGTACTGTCGCGGCTGGTCGGGAGTGCCGAGCGTCGAGGAGAACGGCGCGTTGTTGAGGTTATTGGCCTGCAGAAGAACCGACAGATCCTTGAGTGCACCGGACTGGAAGGTGTAGCCCAACTGCAAGTCGTAGATAGTCTCGCCCTCGAACTGGATCCTGGTGCGGTCGCCGCCGAAGCCCTGCACCTCGCCGAGGAACGACGAGCGATGGCGCTGGCTGCCGCGCACCGAAACCCCGTAGCGCTCGTAAAACAGCGTTAGGTTGGACACGTATTTCGACAGCCCCGGCAGCGGCTCGGTGGTGCCGGGGCCGTTGGGGGCGATCGAGCTGCTGGTGTCGGAATAGCTGCCGACAAAGCCGAAGCCTTCCAGCGGTTTCCACAGCAAATCGAGTGGGACCGACACCGCAAACTCGGTGCCGCGGATGATGCCGCCCTCGCCGTTTGTGGGGCGCGAGAACTCGCCGATTGGGCTGCCGGGCAAGCCGGCGCCCACTGGGTAGGTGCTCAAGTCGACCGAGGTGTCATTGACGTCGAACTGGGTGACCTGGTTGTAAATGTAGGTCTTCAGGTCCTTGAAGAAGTACGCCGCGCTGATATAGCCCTTATTGCCGCCGAAGTATTTTTCGTACGACAAGTCGTAGGCATCGGCCAACCAGGGTTTGAGCTCCGGATCGCCGCCATTGCGCTCCCAGAACGGTACGCTAATAGCCGGGCCGCCGTTGGGATCGGGTATCGTATCCCGTGTCCGATTGACAGTGATATTGTCGTTGGCGCGCAATTCGTCCATGCGCGGGCGCGCGACCTGGCGCGCAGCGGCAAAGCGGATGCGTTGGTCCGCTGGCAGGCTGAAGGACAGATTCATGCTCGGCAGATAATTGGTGTAGTTGGTGCCGCCGGAATCCGCAGCACCGACAGCGTTGCCTTCGGTAGTCTGGAAGCCCGTCGAACGCTGCTCGGCGTTGACCGCTTGGATGCCGATATTGCCCTTGACCGGCACCGGGCCGAGGTCGGTGTCGACATTGAATTGCATGTGGGCGGTGGTGACGCGCTCGTTGACGTCCCAATTCTTGGTGGCGATATCACCGTGGTTGTTGCCGCGGCGGTTGTAAATGCTGCTGTTGAAGGCGCGTAGCGCGTCGTAGCCGAGGACGCCGGTGACATGGGCGAAATCGAATGCGGACCGCCCGAGCAGATCGCTCGGGATCGGTCGCTCGGCCTGGTCCACGCAGGCGTTCAGGCACAGGAAGTTCTCGTTCGAGGAGCGCGACTTGGTGCGGTCGGTGAGGTTGACGCCGAAATCGATGCTGCTGATGAAGCCCGAGTCGAACCTGCGATTCAGATCCAAACGGACGGTTGTGAGTTGGTCCTCGACTTCGAAGTCCTTGATATAGCCGTCCTGTCCCCAGGCACCGGGGTCGGTCAGCACCAGGATCGAGGGGTCGGCGTAATTGAGGCCGAGATCGAAGTCGAAATAGCCGTCGCGGTTGAATGTCGCGGTTCCGGTATCGCCAACAAGGTTGGAGTCCGGCAGGCCCGCGTAGGATTCAAGAATGCGCTCCTGACGCTTGCCGCTGGAATTGCTGATGTCCGCTCGCAGCGTCCAATTGTCGTTGATGCGGAGTTCGTTGCGAAATCCGATCGCGAACAGCGTGTCGTCCTGGGCGTTGTAATCGCTGCGGACGATCGGGCGAAAATTGTCGAACGTAAACCGGTCGGGAGTGCCGACGGCATTGTTCAGGGTGAACTCCATACCGCGCTTGGTCTGCTCCTTGTCGAACTTGGAGTAGAAGATGTCCAGCGTGGAATGGAAATCGTCATTGGGCTTGAACTCGAGCACGCCGACAAACCCGTCGCGCTGGTTATCGTCCTGGATGTCGTAGACCTTGGCGCTTTCCAGGAAGCCGGTGGTCGCGCTGTAGCTGTTGGCCTCGAACTGATGCCCCTGTTGCGGATTGTTGAGCCGCGCATAGCCAAGCGCCAGGCCGACGGTGTTGTCGGCGAACTGGTCGATGTAGGAGATGCTGAAACGGTTGCCGTAGCGCTTGTCGTCGTCGCGATCGTTCAAGTCGCCGCGGGCGTTGACCGCGATCACGCGCTCGCCAAACGACAGCGGCCGTACGGTTTGCAGGTCGACGGTGCCCGACAAGCCTTGTCCGACCAGCGATGCATCGGGCGTCTTGTAGACGACGACTTGGTTGACGAGTTCCGAGGGGTACTGGTCGAATTCGACGCCGCGGTTGTTGCCGAGACTGACCTGCTCGCGGCCGTTGAGCAGGGTGGTCGAGAAATCACCGGCAAAGCCGCGGATATTGATTTCCTGCGGACGGCCGCCGAAGCGTTGCGCGGTGAGGCCCGGCAGCCGTGCGATCGAGTCGGCGATGCTGCTGTCGGGCAGCTTGCCGATGTCCTCGGCCGAGATCGCCTCGACGATCGACGTCGACGATTGCTTGGTGTCGATCGCGTCCTCAATGCCACGGCGGATGCCGGTGACCCGGACGGTGTCGAGATTGGTCGCGTTATCCGAGGTGGCATCAGGCGGATTGGCGGACGTCGTTGTCGACTGGGCGTGCGCGGCGGCGCTTCCCAGCAGTATCGCCGATGCCAAGGCCACGCTCAGCACGTTGCGATCGAGTTGCAACATTCTCCCCTCCAGTCAAAATTTATTGTTGTGCATCAGATTGTTGTGCATCAGGTTGTGCCGAACCGTGGCGCGGTCGTGGCCTTGTACGGCCCGTGTCATGCGGTGGCGCGATGGCCCCGAAGCGTGCGGCAATGCTAGTCGCAACGCAGCCCGCACAAAGTCAGTTGCATACGTATTCATGGCAGTTTTCACGGCATTGTCGCGGTTGTGTGGGTCGTGCGCGTGGAATAGTCGCTGCCATCCGGCGATCGCCGTGGACGATAGGACGTCGCCGGATCGAACAGGTTCCGGCCATCGTGAGCGCACGCCGCCAATGACAGGCAGGCGAGCAGCACAATGGCCGGTGGACGTGGCATTGGCTGGCCCCGTTGAAGCTATCGACGCCGACAGTCGTGTGCTGTCGTACGCGTCAGAATCCGCAGTCTAGGCCGCGACTGCCCTTGGTCAAAGGAGAAACTTCACGATGCGTTATCTGCTGCCGAATCATTCGCTGCCGTCGATCGCCGCGGCTTGCCTGGCGCTGCTGGCGATGGCGGCTCCTGCGCGCGGCACCGAGGTCGTGCGCCATGCCGACGGCGTCGAGCTTCGCGACGGGATGCAGCGGCTGCGGGTGACCGCGCTCAGCGACGACATCTTGCGCGTGCGCATGACCGGCGACGGCAAGTGGCCGGAGGATGCGTCGTGGGCGGTGTCGACGGAGATGCGCGCAGGCCGCGTGCAGGTGAGCGAGACGTCCGACGCGGATACCGTTGGTTTCCGCACCGCGTCGCTGGTGGTGCATGTCGAGCGCCAGACACTGAGGCTGAAAATCGAAGACGCCTCGGGTCGCGTGTTGTCCGAAGACGCGCCGCAGCGCGCGCTGTCGTTGCAGGACAGCGCGTTCGAGCTGCGCAAGCGCCTGCCGCAGGACGTGCGCGTGTTCGGCCTCGGCGACAAGACTGCGCCGCTTGACCGGCGCGGCGGCTTCTTCGTCAACTGGAACACCGACGTCGGCGGCTTCAGCGAGGCGACCGATCCGCTGTACAAGAGCATTCCGTTCTTCATCGCCAGCGACGGTGCCGGCCGCAGCAGCGGCGTGTTTCTCGACAATACTTGGCGCAGCTGGTTCGACATCGGCCGGCGCGAGCCCGACGTGCTGGCCTTCGGCGCCAACGGCGGGCCGATCGACTACTACGTGATCAACGGGCCGAGCGTGGCGCGCGTGGTCGAGCGCTACACCGCGCTCACCGGCCGGCCGCCGCTCGCGCCGCTGTGGTCGCTCGGCTACCAGCAGTCGCGTTACAGCTACATGTCGTCCGGCGAAGTGCGCGATATCGCGGCACGGCTGCGTCGCGAACGCATCCCGACCGACGTGCTGTGGCTCGATATCGACTTCCAGGACCGCAACCGACCGTTCACCACCAACCCGAAGACCTATGGCGATCTGCCGGCGCTGGCGGCGCAGCTGCGCGACGACGGCCTGCGGCTGGTCGCGATCACCGACCTGCACGTCGCACACGCGCCCGATGACGGCTATGCGCCTTACGACAGCGGGGCCACCGGCGATCATTTCGTGAAGCGCGCCGATGGCGAAACCTTTATCGGGCAGGTGTGGCCGGGGCCGTCGGTGTTTCCGGAGTTCACCCGTGCGGCGACGCGCGCGTGGTGGGGCGGGCTGTACCGCGGATTCGTCGACGACGGCATCGCCGGCTTCTGGAACGACATGAACGAACCGGCGCTGTTCCAGACGCCGACCAAGACCATGCCGGCCGATGTCATGCATCGCATCGACACGCCGGGCTTCGCGCCGCGCACCGCTGCGCATGCGGAAATCCACAACGTGTTGGGCATGGAAAACTCTCGCGCCACCTTTGAGGGGCAGCGCGCGCTGCGTCCCGACGAGCGTGCCTACGTGATGACCCGCGCCAGTTACGCCGGCGGCCAGCGCTATGCGGTGACGTGGACTGGCGACAATAGCTCGACCTGGAGCCATCTCAAGCTGTCGGTGTCGCAGCTGCTTAGCCTGGGCTTGAGCGGATTTGCGTACAGCGGCGCGGATGTCGGCGGATTCACCGGCGGCGCGTCTGCGGAGCTGATGACGCGCTGGTTTGAGATCGCCGCGTTCACGCCGGTGTTCCGCAACCATTCCGCGACCAACGCCCCGCGCGCCGAGCCGTGGGTCGACGGCCCGCTGCACACGGCGATCCGCCGCCGCTTTATCGAGGAGCGTTATCGCCTGATGCCGTATCTGTACGCGCTCGCCGACGAAAACTCGCGCAGCGGCGCGCCGCTGATGCGGCCGGTATTTTACGACTACGCCGATGGGGCGTCGCTGCCCTGCGACACATCGATGATGTTCACCCTCGGCGCCAAGCTGCTGATCGCGCCGCCAACGACGCCGGAATCACCAAGCGCATACAAGACCTGCCTGCCGGCGGGCGGTTGGTACGACTACTGGAGCGGGATGGCAATCGCGACCGACGCCGGCGGCAAACCTACGACGATGATGCAGACGCCATCGCTCGACCGGCTGCCGGTCTACGTGCGTGCCGGTACCATCCTGCCGCGACAGCCGCTGGTGCAGAGCACGGCGCAATCACCGACCGGCGCTTTGACGCTCGACGTCTACCCGGGCCCGGACTGCACCGGCGTGCTGTATTTCGACGATGGCCACAGCATGGCGTATGCGTCGCGCGGGTATCTGCGCCAGTCGCTGCGCTGCGCCAGCGCTGCCGACGGCAGCGTCGCCATCGACTTCGACGCGCGCGATGGCGAGTTTGCGCCGTGGTGGGCGTCGATCGAGATCGTCGTGCACGGATGGCAGGGCGCTGCGCTGGTTTCGGGCGATCGCGGCGTGTTGAAGTCGAACGCGGATGCGCAGAATCGGACGCTGAGGTTCTCAGTATCCGATGCGAGCGACGCCACGCGGCTGGTGGTGTCGCATGCGCAGCCGGTGCAGTAGCGCATCGGCGGTGCCTCGGCAAGGGCTGGGGCGCGGGTCAGCGAATGTCACCTCGACGGACACGCCATGAGCACCGATCGCAGCAACACTGATCGCATCCGGGACATCGTCATCGTCGGCGGTGGCACCGCCGGCTGGATGACCGCCGCGGCGCTGGCCAAGCTGCTGACCAGCGGCTACCGCATCCGCCTGATCGAGTCCGACGAGATCGGTACTGTCGGCGTCGGCGAGGCGACGATCCCGATGATCAAGCTCTACAACCAGGCGCTGGATCTCGACGAAAACGACTTCATCCGCCGCACCAAGGGGTCGTTCAAGCTCGGCATCGAATTCGTCGACTGGGGGCGGATCGGCGATAGCTACATCCACGGGTTCGGCAAGATCGGCCAGGACCTCGGCATGGTGTCGTTTTACCAATACTGGCTGAAACTTCATCACGCCGGCCGCGCCGGCAATCTCGAGGCGTATTCGATCAATACCGCGGCATCGCGCGGCGCGAAGTTCATGCGCGCGGTCAGCGATCGTCCCAACTCGCCGCTCGCCGATATTGCCTACGCTTACCACTTCGACGCCAGCCTGTACGCGGCCTACCTGCGCGAGTACGCGCAAGCGCGCGGCGTGCAGCGCCTTGAAGGCAAGGTGGTCGACACCGTGCTGCGCGGCGAGGACGGCTATATCGACGCGGTTGTACTCGACGACGGCCAGCGCATCGACGGGCAATTGTTTGTCGACTGCTCTGGCTTCCGCGGACTGCTGATCGAGCAGGCGCTGCACACCGGCTACGAG
>JBOHYD010000156.1:0-11261 GCA_050737635.1 Luteimonas sp.
CTCCCGGAGGGAGAGGTGGAGATCCGGCGGTACTGCGCAGCAGGTGCGGATTTGCCGCGGCCTGCTTGACGTCGGCCATCGTCACCACGCCGTCGCTGCCGCTGCCGCGCACGCGCGACAGGTCGACGCCGAGCTTGCGCGCCTGCGCGCGCACCGCGGGCATCGCCTTGATGCCGCCGACCGCGGACGCCTGTTCGACGCGCACCGCGTCGGAGGATTCCATCGCGCCGACCACGGTGCCGCTGTCTTCGCGCAGCTCGACGGTTGTTGGTTTGGCGGCAGCGGCGGAAGCCGCGATGCTGTGGTGTGCCGTGCTGCCGGATTCGGCGGGTTTGGCAACAACCGCGGTCGCGGCTGCCGTCGCTGCTACAGGCGCGGGATCGGGCGCCGCGCTGCCGTGGCGGTGTCCGGTGTCCTGTCCCGCCGAACGTTGCGGCAACCTGGCATCGATCTCGAATTCCGCGAGCATGGCGCCGGTCTCGATCACGTCGCCTTCGCTGCCGGCGAGCCTGAGCACCTTGCCCGACACCGGCGACGGCACCTCGACCACCGCCTTGGCGGTTTCCATCGACACCAGCGGCTCGTCGAGCCGGATGATGTCGCCGACCTTGACGAACCATTCGACGACCGTCGCGTCGGGCAGGCCCTCGCCGAGATCGGGGAGCTTGAAGGTGTTGGTGTCGCCCATGTCAGTCCTCTGCAATGTCGTGTGTGTCGATGGGTTCGATGGCGCGTGCGGGAACCCAGCCGCAGGCCCTTGCGCTGTTTTCCGCCTGCCACCAGTGGGCGAGCTCGTGGTTTAACCCGCGGCCATGGCGCGCTTGGCCGCAGTGACGATGCGCTCGACGCTTGGCAGGTATTTCATCTCCAACCGGAACAGCGGGATGTGGGTGTCGTAGCCGGTCACGCGCTCGACCGGCGCAACCAGGTCGTACATCGATTCCTCGGCGAGCCGCGCGGCGATTTCAGCGCCGAAACCAGCGGTCTTCGGCGCCTCGTGCACGATCACGCAGCGGCCGGTCTTGGCGACCGATTCGGCAATCGTGGCGAAGTCCAGCGGCTTGAGCGTCGCGACGTCGATCACTTCGGCGCTGATGCCGAGGCCGGCGAGTTTGTCGGCGGCCTCGAGGGTTTCCTTGACCTGCGCGCCCCAGCTGACCAGGGTCACGTCATGACCGTCGCGCAGCACGTAGCAGACATCCAGCGGCAGCGCCTCGCCGTCATCGGCGACCACTTCCTTGTATTGGCGGTAGATGCGCTTGGGCTCGAAGAAGATCACCGGATCGGGATCGCGGATCGCGGCGAGCAGCAGGCCGTAGGCGCGCGCGGGCGACGACGGCATCACCACGCGCAGGCCGGGCACGTTGGTGAAGATCGCCTCGTTGGCTTCGCTGTGGTGTTCGGGGGCGCGGATGCCGCCGCCCCAGGGCACGCGCAGCACCATCGGGCAGGTCAGCCGGCCGCGCGTGCGGTGGCGCAGGCGCGCGGCGTGGCAGACGATGTGGTCGATCATCGGATACATAAAACCATCGAATTGCGATTCGGCGATCGGCCTCAAGCCTTGCGCGGCGAGACCGACGCTCAGGCCGGCGATGGTGATTTCGTCGAGCGGCGTGTCGAGCACGCGCTCCGGGCCGAACTGTTGTTGCAGTCCGGCCGTCGCGCGGAACACGCCGCCGTTGACGCCGACGTCTTCGCCGAGCACGAGCACGGTATCGTCGGCGCGCAGCTCGTACGCGAGCGCCTGGGTGATCGCCTCGATCAGGGTGATCGCGGTGGACGATGCGACGCGCTCACGAGTCATTGGCTCGTGCGCCGCTGAGCGCTCGGCCACGGATGGCCGGGCCGGTGCGTCCGAAGCCTGCACTTGTTTCGCCATGGATGGCAGCGATCCGACGTTCATGCGCGATCGCTCCGCGCCGTCGTGCCGGCGCAAACATTAGCCGTCATCCCGGCGCACGCCGGGAGCCATGCATCGGCCGATGGGGTAGGCATCGCCATCGGGGTGTTCACCGCGAACCTAGCAGTGGGTCCCGGCGTGCGCCGGAATGACGGCAGAAGATCCGTGCGGAATTTGTTCATGCGCGCTGCTCCTTGGCGGCGGCGTCCAGCGCGATGGCCTGCGCGCGCTGCGCGAGCAGGTCCGGTGGCGGATCGCCGTACAGGTAATCGAACATCGCCTCGACCGGCTGCACGGGTGTTTCGAGATAGGCGTCGATCTCGATGTCCACGCGCGCGCCGCAGTCGGCAACCCAGGCCTTCTCCTGTGCGTCGTCCCATAGCCCCTGCGCGGTGAGATAGGTGCGCAACCGCGGCATCGGGTCGCGCGTCCAGGCGTCTTTTACCTCGCCATCGTCGCGATACCGGCGCGCGTCGTCGGCAGTGGTGTGGTCGTGCAGGCGATAGGTCATGAACTCGATCACGCTCGCGCCGTCGCCATGGCGTGCGAGCTGCATCGCGCGGCGCATGCCTTCCATCACCGCGATCAGATCGTTGCCGTCGACCTGCAGGCAGTGCAAGCCACCGGCGATGCCTTTCTGCGCCAGGGTTTTTGCGCCGGTCTGTGCCGAGCGCGGCACCGAGATCGCCCAGCCGTTGTTGATCACGCACAGTATCAGCGGCAGCGAATACGCACCGGCGGAGTTGAGCGCGGAGTAGAAGTCGGCCTTCGACGAGCCGCCGTCGCCGCAGCAGCTGACCGCCACGCGCGGTTGCTTGCGCAGCTTGAACGCCAGCGCCGCGCCGGCGGCGTGTACGCACTGCGTGGAGATCGGCACGCACCACGAAAAATCTTGACGCGGCACGGCGAAATCGTTGCCGCGCTCGTCGCCGCCCCAGTACATCAGGATCTCGCGCACCTGCACGCCACGGACGATCTGCGCGCCGAACTCGCGGTAGCTCGGCGCGAACACGTCATCGGGCTGCATCGACGCGCCGATGCCGGCATGTGTGGCCTCGTGGCCGAGGGATGAGGCATAGGTGCCGAGCTTGCCGGTGCGTTGCAGCGCGATCGACTTGGTGTCGAAGGTGCGCACGTACAGCATCTGCTTGAACAGCGGCAGCAGGGTCCTTGCGTCCTCGAACGCCGGCGGAAGCGCACCGACGAGGCGGCCGTCGGGCGCCAAGTACTGCAGGTATTCGATCTCGAACTTGGCGGCGGTGGTCATCGCGGCGGGAGGCTCCGGAAAAGTGGGTCCGTAGCAGGGCGGCTGGCGCTTTACTGCGATCCCGGACACGGGCATAGGTGTCTGCGTCGTCGCGACGCAGGCGGTGCGTTCGACCGTCGGCCGACGGCATCTCTCGCGTGAGATGATACCTGCAGGTTTGCGAAGGTCCGTTGCGCAGCGCGGCAGAACGCGCGGCAGTGCGACCGCGGTTGCATGCGGGTGCAGAACCTGCGCACAAAAATCCCCACGCAAAAATCATAGAGCGCGGCTTTCGCCGCGCGCTGGGCGCTGGGCTATGGCGCGCCGACGCCAGTCGATCAGCGCGCGATCGTATTGCGTACGTCGACGCGCTTGGCCGCGATGTTGTTACCGAGATCGGCATCGTTCGCGGCCAGGGTCACGCTGCCGCGGATGGTGAAGTACGGCGGCGCGAGTCGGCCCGAGGTGATGACGAGGACCGCAAACGTCGCACTGTCGCCGCTGGGGATGTCGTCCGCCGCCGCGCAGGTCACCTCGAACTTGTGGCTCTGGGCATCGACACACTGCCAGCCAAACGGCGCGGCGAGTTTCGCATAGCCCGATGGCGTATCGACCCGCAGCGTCAGTGCCGCGGCGGGTGCCGCATTCGGCCCATCGTTGCGCACGACAACAGCAAACGCTGCCGGATGCGTGCTGCGAACGACCGTGTCACGGCCCGACAGCGTGACCGCGAGATCGGCGCTGATGCCGACAGTGGTGATGGCGGTGGCGGTGTCGTTGACGGCGCTGCCGTCGCTGGTCTGCGAGGTTGCGGATGCCGACAGCACGATCGCGTTGCCGGTTTCGGCGGCCGGCGCGCTGGCGGTCAGCACGAACGCGGCGTTGGCGCCGTTGGCCAGCGATGTCGTCGCGCAGGCGACACTGGTGGCGCCCGACGCGATCACCGGCGCATCGCAGCTCCAGTCGCTCGGTGCGGTCACCGCGAGATCACCGAGTTCGGCATCGAATGCGACGCCGAGGCCCGGGAAATCCGCGGCATCCGGACCGGCATTGGCGACCACCGCATCGAAGCGCATCGCGCCGCCGGCCGCGACGCTGGTCGGCGTGGCCGTCGCGGTGATCGACAGGTCGGCGAAGGCGATCGGATCGGCCCGTACGTAGGCCACCGCCGGATCGTGGTCGGACAGCCGCGTCGGCGTGTTGGCATTGCTGCGGTCGACCTCGGTGAAGTCGGCGTTGATACGCGCGTGGTCGAGGCCGACCGCAGCGGCCGCCGTGCCGAGCGCCTGGTTGATCAGGATGTGGTCGAGCGACTGCGCGTGGCCCTCGAACACGTACGAGTAGCGTTGGCCGAGCGGTTCCTCGAGGTAGAGGTTGAGCAGGTCCGGATCGACCAGATCGAGGCCGTCGTTGGGTACCGCGGTTTGATTGTCGGCCGCCGGCAGGCCGGCGATGGTGCCCATCGAATCGCCGAAACCGTCGTTGAACTCGAACGCATTGAAATCGCCGATCAGCGCGATGCGGCGGGTCGGGTCGGCGTCCTGCAGCGCCTGCACCTGCTCGGCGACGTACTCGGCCTGCTTTTGCCGCTTGACGCGCACGCGCTCGCCGGTGGCGCTGTTTTCCTCGGCGCTGTTGAGCGAGCGGTTGTGGATCACGATCGTGGTGATCGGGAATGTGCGGCCGTCGGCGTAATGCACCACCGCGTCGAGCTGCAGCGGCGGACGGTCGTTGAGCAGGGCCGGCGTGCCGTCGGGCTGTACGAAGGTGGTGTCCCTGCCGAGCTGGGTGACGGAGATCACCGCGACGCGATTCACGCCGGCGGCGACCTGCGCACGCTTGACCAGGAAGCCGACGTCGATGCCGCCGACGTCGTTGCCTTCGCTGAGATAGGCCAGGTACTGCGGATTTGTTTGGCCGGCAGCGACCGCATCGGCGTTGACCTTGCTGGCGATGGCCTGCAGCGTGGACAGGTTCTCGATCTCGACCAGGCCGACGATGTCCGGCGCATTGAGGTAATTGCGCAGCGCCAACGATGCCTTGTTGAGGCGGTTGGCGAAGGCGGTACTGGTGAGCACCGGCTCGCCGATCGCCGGGTCGTTGGCGGTGTCGAAGAAGCGCTGGGCGTTGTACGTCGCGATCGTGAACTCGTCGCTGGTGGGCAGGCGCGCCGCGGTCGGCGCCGGCTGTGCGCCGACGACAGGGGCGACCGCCGGGTCGGGCAGGATCGTGTAGCGGCGGAAGCTGTAATCGAGCGGACCGACCAAGCCGGTGATGACCGTGCCGGCGCGCACATTGAGCGATGCTGCGCCGATGCTGCCGCTGATCACGGTCAGCATCTCGGGGTTGTCGTCGAAGCGCGGGATCGGCGGAATGCTGCCCGACGGCGGCAGGTCCGGTGCCTGGATGCCGGGTTCGCGGAACGGCCGCGGCGTGCCGGTGACGACGATGTTGAAGATGCCGTTGCCGGTACCGGTGGCATTGGGCTCGCTGATGTTGCCACGGGTCGGCGCGACCACGGTGAAGCTCGGCGCGGTGACGCGCATACCCTCAAAGCGTTCGAGCTGGTCGAGCGCGCCGCTCGGCCTGGGCAGCGAGGTGCTGAGCGTCATCGGTGCCGGCAGCGGATTGCCGGTGCCGAGCACGACGGTCGTGGATCCGGTCATTTCGGTCAGCGGCAGCTGGCCGGGATCGGCGGTCGGGATGAATTCGGCGATCGCACCTTGCACCTGCACCAGGTTGCCGACCGCGGCATCGGCCGGTGGCGTGGTGTTGGTGAAGACATACAGGCCTTCGGAGGTGGCGGCATTGCCGTCATCCTGGCCGGCGGCGGTCTGGATGTAGTAGCCGGCACTGCGGCGGCCGGTGACGATGCCGCGGGTGGTGACGGTCCGGCCGACCAGCGGCGACAGGCCGCCGGCCCCCTGGATCTGGCCGATCGGGGTCACCGCGACGTCGTCGTTGACAATGGTGCCGATGCCGGTGGCCCTACCGATCACCGCGCCGGTTGGGTTGGACAGGGTGACGGTGAAGGTGTCGTCCGGCTCGCTGACGGTGTCGCCGTTGATGTCGACGCTGATCGTGACCGACGTGTCGCCGGCAGCGATCGTCACGCTGCCCGAGGCGGCCGAGTAATCGCTGCCCGCTGCGGCGGTGCCGTTAGCTGTGGCGTAACGCACGGTCACACCGCCGGTGCCGGCCGCCTGATTGAGGTTGATGGTGAAGAACAACGGCTTGCTGCCGCTGTCGCCTTCGGCCGCACTGGTGTCGGTGATCGACAGCGTGGCCTGCACCGGTGCGCCGCACACGAGCGCGGTGGCCGCGCTGTTACGCGGGGTCGGCGTCCCGGTGGCGAAATCGACGGCGTTGTTGTTGGCGTCGGTGCAGCCGCCACCCGCGCGCAGCACCGCGAGCGTGTTGCTCGGCGCCGGGGTCGGGCCGCTGCCCTCGAAGCAGTTGGCCGTGGATCCGAAGCCGACCAGATCGGCGGTGCCGGTCGGGCAGGCACCGCTGAGCGCGCTGGTGCTGTTGCTCAGCGCGACCTTGCCGGCGGTGCCGGACATCGCGATGGTGCCGGTCGCATCGGGGGTGGGCAGCGTGCCGCCGCCGCCGCTGCCCTGGGCTTCCTGCACCAGGTAATAGCCGCCGGCGGGGATGCTGCCGGTGAGCGGCGTGGTGGCCCAGCTGGTGCCGGTGGCGGACGCGTATTGCACCGACCAGCCGGCAACGCTGACCGCCGCGGTGCCGGTATTGTGCAGCTCGATGAAGTCGTTGCGCAGCGTGGCCCCGCTGTTGCCGCCGCCGCCATAGATCTGGCTGACGACGACCTGCGCCGGTGCGGTCCCGAACCCGCAACACAGCAATCCGCCCAACGCAATGCGCCGCGATAACCTGCTCATCGACCCCGTCCCCTCGATTGAAATGCAACCCGCGATGGCACCATGCCGCGTAGCCGCCGAGTGTGCCCGAATGCGATGGCAGTCGCATGACTGCCTGCCTGGGCAGGGTGGGCGTACTGCGTTAACCTGAACGCATGAGCCCCAGCCCATGACCATCGACGACAACCAGCGTCCGCTCGAGGACGGCATTCTCACCGATCTGTCCGGGCGCATCAGCTATGCCGGCTATTTGCGCCTGGACCGGCTGCTGTCGGCGCAGCAGCCGCTGTCCGATCCGCCGCACCACGACGAGATGCTGTTCATCGTCCAGCACCAGGTCTCGGAGCTGTGGCTGAAGCTGCTGATGCATGAAATCACCGCGGCGATCGCCCACCTGCGCCACGACCGCGTCTGGCAGTTCGGCAAGGCCAGCGCGCGCTGCAAGCAGGTGCTGCGCCAACTCACCGAACAATGGTCGGTGCTGGAGACGCTGACGCCGTCGGAGTACATGGAGTTCCGCGACGTCCTCGGGTCGTCGTCGGGCTTCCAATCGCTGCAGTACCGTACCGTGGAGTTTTTGATCGGCAACAAGAACGCGGCGATGCTGCCGGTGTTTGCCCACGACCCCAACGGCCAGGCCGCGCTGCAGGCGGTGCTCGACGCGCCGAGCTTGTATGACGAGTTCCTGCGCTACCTGTCGCGTTGGGGGCACGCGGTGCCGGCGGTGCACCTCGAACGCGATTGGCACCGCGCGCACGTCGCCGATCCGGCGCTGCTGCCGGTATTGGAGCGCATCTACCAAGACACCGGCACTTGGTGGCGCGAGTACGCGCTGTGCGAGGACCTGGTCGACCTCGAAACCCAGTTCCAGCTGTGGCGGTTCCGGCACATGCGCACGGTGATGCGGATCATCGGCTTCAAGCGCGGCACCGGCGGCTCCAGCGGCGTCGGCTTCCTGCGCCAGGCGCTGGAGCTGACGTTTTTCCCGGAACTGTTCGACGTGCGCACGACGATCGGAGCCATGGCCGATCCGGTGGTGCCAGACTGAATTCGCGCTCCTACCGGCGATGTTGCATTGCGGCAGTAGGCCACCGGTTTGACGCGGCGTGCGGCGGTCGGTGATCCTCGGCGATTGCCGCGGCCGTCCGCGGGTAGCCAACGACCACGATCATGACGCAAGAGGAAGTCACCGCATGAATAGCGCCAACGCGTCCGCCGCCGCCGGCACCCAGCCGCCGGACTACTCGCAGCTGATGGGCCATCCGCGGCCGCTGTGGATGCTGTTCATGACCGAGTTCTGGGAGCGCTTCGCCTTCTACGGCATCCGCTGGGCGCTGGTGCTGTACATCGTCGCGCAGTTCCACGGCGGCTCGGGCACCGGCGAGGCACCGGCCAACAGCATTTATGGCGCGTATCTGGCGCTGGTGTACGCGGCCGCGATCTTTGGCGGCTACATCGCCGACCGCGCGATCGGCTATCAGCGCTCCATCCTGCTCGGCGCGGTGGTCATGGCGGTGGGGCTGTTCATGATTGCGGTACCCGACGAGCAGATCTTCAAGGTCGGATTGGCGACGATCATCGCCGGCAACGGCCTGTTCAAGCCCAACATCTCGACCATGGTCGGAAAGCTGTACACGACCGCCGATCCGCGTCGCGATTCCGGCTTCACGATTTTCTACATGGGCATCAACCTCGGCGCGATGGTCTCGCCGATCCTCACCGGCTGGCTGGCCGATCGCGTGTTCGGCACCGAGGTGATGCCGTCCTACAAAGTGGTCTTCATCGTCGCCGGCATCGGCATGCTGGTCAGCCTGCTGTGGTTCTGGTTCGGGCGCCGCCAGCTTGAGTACGTGGGGCGTCCGCCGGCTGGCGGCGAAAACAAGCTGCGCGTGCTGTTCACGCTGATCGGCGTGCTGATCGCGATCCCCGCGATCTACTTTCTGCTGACGATCCAGGCCAGCACGCTGAACTGGTGGGTGCTGGCGCCGATGTTCGTTGCACTGTGCGTGCTGATCATGGCCGAGGGCATCCGCGAGGGCGCGGTGCAGCGCGACCGGGCGTTGGCGATGCTGATCATCTTTGTGTTCAACATCCTGTTCTGGATGTTCTTCGAGCAGGCCGGCAGTTCGTTCAGCTTCCTCGCCGACAAGATCGTCGACCGCGACTTCGGCGGCTGGATCTTCCCGGTGGGCTGGTTCCAGTCGGTCAATTCGCTGGCGATCATCGCCCTCGCGCCGGTACTGGCGTGGCTGTGGGTCCGACTGGGGAGCGCCAACCCGTCGATTCCGCGCAAGTTCGGCCTCGGGCTGATCTTCAACGGCCTCGCCTTCCTGCTGCTGATGTTCGCGCTGTCGAGTCTCGTGGACGACTTCGGCAAGATTCCGTTCTGGACGCTGTTCATGGTCTACGTCATCCAGTCCGTCGGCGAGCTGTGCCTGTCGCCGATCGGTTTGTCGATGGTGACCAAGCTGGCGCCGATGCGACTGGTCGGCTTCGGCATGGGTGGCTGGTTCCTGTCCACCGGCATCGGCAACAATCTGTCGGGTATCTTCGCCAGCCACGTCAGCGGCGAAACCGGCATGACGGTGGTTTCCGCGCAGGCCGGTTACACGTTCGGGTTCTGGCTGCTGCTGGGTGCCGGGCTGCTGCTATTCCTGATCGCGCCGCTGATTCAGCGGCTGATGCACGGCGTGAAGTAACCGCACGGTCGCCGGCCCCGACGAAAAAGGCACCGCCGTGGCGGTGCCTTTTTCGCATGCGATTGGCGGTGCGCGTTCGACCGGGCGTGCATTGCGGCACTACTGGGCCGCGCCCTCGCCATCGCGCAGCCGCGACAGGCCCAGACCCATCAGCCGGTCGATCAGCTTGTCGAGCGTCGCGCGTTCGTCGTCGCTGAAGTGTTCGAGCAGGCGGCGCTCGCAGTCGAGCGCCATCGGTACCACCTCGTCGTAGACGCCATAGCCGGCCGGCGACAGCGCGAGCACCGAGCGGCGGCGGTCGTTGTCGTGCATCTCGCGCTGCAGCAGGCCGCGCTCGAGCAGCTTGGCCACCGCGCGACTGACCGCGACCTTGTCCATTGCGGTGCGCGTGGCGACCTGATTGGCCGACAGTTCCGGATAGCGGCCGAGCGCGGCCATCACCCGCCACTCGGTGATCGCCAGCCCAAAGCGCACCGCGTACTGGTCGGCGATGGTCTGGCTGACCCGATTGGACAGCACGCTGAGCCGGTAGGGCAGAAAGCGCTCGAGCTCGAGCACGGCGTGCTTGACGCCACGCGCCGTGGCGTCTGGCGCGGACGCCTCAGAAGAGGTGACAGGCGCTGTCTCGGCGGGATGTTTGGTGGGGCGGTCGGCCATTGCTGCACTGCACCTTGCTAATGGTTTCACTTGAAACTATAGTCGACGGCAGATCCGCGTCAATCGTGCGGCACCGCGTGCGTCCACTTGCAGTCTTGCACAGCGCGCCGGGTCATTTTCCAAGCGTCAGCTTGCCAACCGCAGGAGTTTCCGATGAACGCCCAACCGCACGTCACCGCGCCGACCACCGTGCAGCCCGACCTCGGCATGACCGTCACCACCTTCGAGAATCCGCTCGGCATCGACGGCTTCGAGTTTGTCGAGTTCGCGGCACCTGCCGGTCAAGGCGAGCTGCTGCACGCCTATTTCGGCAAACTGGGCTTCACCGCGGTGCTGCGCCATAAGACCCGCGCCATCACCGTGTACCGGCAGCGCGGCGTCAACTTTCTTGTCAACGAGGATCCGGATTCGTTTGCCGCGGACTTTGCCGGCGCGCACGGCCCGAGCGCCTGCGGCTTTGCGATCCGCTTCAAGACGCCGGCAGCCGACGTGCTGAAGGCCGTGCTCGGCAACGGCGGCGCAGTGATCGACAGCAAGGCCGATACCGGCGCGGTCGATGCACCGGTGATCAAGGGCATCGGCGACTGCATGCTGTATCTGGTCGACCGTTACGGCGAGCGCGGCACGATGTACGCCGACTTTCTGCCGATCCCGGGCGCTGACCAGAACCCGATCGGGTTCGGCCTGACCTTCATCGACCACCTCACCCACAACCTCTACTTCGGCAACATGCAGAAGTGGTCCGATTATTACGAGCGGCTGTTCAATTTCCGCGAGATCCGCTACTTCGACATCAAGGGCGCAAAGACCGGGCTGGTGTCGAAGGCGATGACCGCGCCCGACGGCGTGGTGCGCATCCCGCTCAACGAGTCGAGCGATCC
>JBOHYD010000157.1:0-1659 GCA_050737635.1 Luteimonas sp.
CGCAGCGACGCGTGCCATCGCAGCGCGGTCAGCGCGGCGCATCGTCGGTCTCCGAGGCCGGCGCATCGGCGGGTGCGAGCGCAGCGCTCGCATCCGGCGCAGCCACGGCACGCGCATCGATCGCCGACGCGCTCGCGTCGCGCGCGATCTGTGCGTCCGGCGATCCGGCGGCCAGCCAGGCATAGAAGCCCGGATCGCGCGACCGCGCGTCGGCGTGCTCGCCGAGCACTTGGTCGAAATCCGCATGCGTGAGCAGCGCGGCGTCGGCATCGTACGTGGCCGCCGGCGCATCGGCCACCGGCAGCGCGGACACCCGGACGCGCCCGGAGTCGGCTGCACTGGGCACACGCCCCACAGGCATGACGAACGTCGCTGCAAGCGCGACCACGCTCGCGGTCGCCACGACCGCCATCGCCGGCCGCGTCCAGCGCCGGCGCAGCGCCGCGTCGGGCGCGCTGACCGGCAGCGTGACCGGAACGACGACCGCCGGGGCCAGCCGCCGCCCCAGCAGCACCGCTTCGCGCACCCGCGCGAGATGCGCGAGACGCGCCGCGCTGAGTTCGCGTGTGGCGCTGTGCGCGGCGTCGCCAAGTGCGCGCCAGGCGTCGGCGTCGGGCAGACCGTCGTCGCGATGCGGCAGTGCGCGCTGCAGCGCCAGCCGGTAGGTCGGCTTGGCGATGCCGAGCACGCCGGCGGCATCGGTCTCCGACAGCCCGGAAACCAGCCGCAGCAGCAGCGCCGCGCGCGGCCCGCGACCCAGGCCGCTCAGAAAATCGAACTCGCCGGGCCAGTCCGCGACCTCACGCGCCTCGCGCAGCTCCGGCGCGGCCAGCAGCACCGCCCAGAACCGCCGCGGCCAGTCGGCGATCGCCAGCTGCGCCGCCACGCCGCGGAACGCCCGCATCGCCGACAGCAACGCGCGGTCGCCGGCGTCCTCGCTGCCGGCCTGCAGGGTGGCGAACACCGCGGCGCGACGCTCGACTCCGCGCAGGAAGGCGTTCAATGCGGCAGACGGCTCGGTCGCGGCGTGCGGGGTGCGGGACATCGTTCGGGCGGGCAGCTAAGGCGACATGATAGCGGCCCGCCGCGTGACCCACGTCACCATCGCGGTAAACGCGCTTTCTAGCGGCGGATTAGCGCTCTGGCGGTTGTACACAGCGGTCACTGCAGCGTCATATGTGCGGCCTTGTCGCCCGCGTCCGACCCAAAAACTTCTATGTTTCACGGCCAAATTATTGATTTTATTGAGATTAGATTGGTTGGCACTTTTTTGACCAACCTTTGCAAACCCCCTGTTTTTTGGCTGCGATTCGATCCGCGGACAGCGTGATGCACAGGCTTATCCACAGGCGATGTGGATAAGGACAAAATTCCTGTAACAACGGTCACTTGCAGTCTTTTGGTACAAAGCGATACAGCAATGAGCTGCAAGCCACCGTACGCCGATTGTCCAGCGGCAATCGCTAGACTTTGCCGATGTCCGAGCCCGGCAAAGTCCTCCGCGTCGCCCTGCCCTTGCCGCTGCCACGGCTGTTCGACTACGGCCCGCCGACCGATGTCAGCATCGCGCCGGACCTGATCGGCCGCCGCGTGCGGGTGCCGTTCGGTTCGCGCGAACTGGTCGGCGTGATCGCCGACGTCGGAGCCGCGGCGGACGCC
>JBOHYD010000158.1:0-12260 GCA_050737635.1 Luteimonas sp.
AGGCGCAGGTGCGCGCCGCGCAGGCGGCACTGCTCGAACTCGAGCGCGGCACGCGCATCGAGCAGCTCGCGCAAGGGCAATCCGCGCTGGTCGCCGCGCAGGCGCAGGCCGACAGCCAGTCGGCGACGCTGCACAAGCTCGACCTAGTCGCGCCGCGCGCCGGACGGGTCGACAGCATTCCCTACAAACTCGGCGATCAGGCGCCAGTGGGTGCGCCGCTGGTGGTGCTGCTGGTCGGCGACGCGCCGTACGCACGCGTGTACGTGCCCGAGCCGCGACGCGTCGGCGTGCGGGTGGGACAGCGCGCGCAGGTGTTCGTCGACGGCCGCGACGGCGCGCTCGCCGGGCGCGTGCGCATGATCCGCAGCGAGCCGAGCTTCACGCCGTACTACGCGCTGACCGGCACCGACGCTGCGCGGCTGAGCTATCTCGCCGAGATCCAGCTCGACCGCGCCGCCGCCGAGCTGCCAGCGGGATTGCCGCTGCGCGTCGCGTTCATCGCAGGCGATACGCAATGACCGGGCCGGTGGCCAGCGCTGCCGCAGCGCCCCGGATCGACGCATGACGGCAGCTACGCCCGCGTCGAGCGATGTCGCGATTCGCGCCAGGGGCTTGACCAGGCGCTTCGGCGATCTCGTTGCGGTCGACGCCATCGACCTGTCGGTGCCGCGCGCCAGCGTCTACGGCTTCCTCGGCCCGAACGGCTCCGGCAAGTCGACCACCATCCGCATGCTGTGCGGGCTGCTGACGCCGAGCGCCGGCGAGATCGAGGTGCTGGGCCTGCGCATCCCCGAACAGGCCGAAGCGCTGCGCCGACGCATCGGTTACATGACCCAGAAGTTCTCGCTGTTTGAAGACCTGACGGTGCGCGAGAACCTGGAGTTTCTCGCCGCCGTGCAGGGCGTGCCGAAGGCGGCCACCGCGCAGCGCATCGACGAGCTCGTGGCGCACTACCATTTCAGCGACCGTCAGGCGCAGCTCGCCGGCACGATGAGCGGCGGGCAGAAGCAGCGGCTTGCGCTGGCGGCCGCGGTGATCCACCGGCCGGAACTGCTGTTCCTCGACGAACCGACCAGCGCGGTCGATCCCGAGTCGCGCCGCGATTTCTGGGAAAAACTCTTCGATCTTGCCGATGCCGGCACCACGATCCTAGTCTCCACCCACCTGATGGACGAAGCCGAACGCTGCCACCGCATCGCGATCCTCGACCACGGCGCATTGGTCGCCGACGGCACGCCTGCCGAGCTCACTCGCGAGCTCGCCGGCCGCGCCATCCTCGTGCATGCCGCGCAGCCGCGCCGTGCGCAGCAGGTGCTGGTCTCTGCGCGTGTTGTCCGCGGTCAATGCCGACATCGCCGAGCGGATGCGCGCGGCATTGGCGAGCGCACAGTTGCGGGCCGAGGTCGAAGTCTGCGACCCCAGTCTCGAGGATGTGTTCGTTGCGGCCACGCGCCGCCGCCGTGGAAACGCGGACGATCACCAGCGCGCCGTGGAGCGCACGGCATGAAACTGCGCCGCTTGCTTGCGATCGTGCAGAAAGAGTTGCGGCAGATACGCCGCGATCGCGTCACTTTGGCGATGATCATCGGCATTCCGGTCATGCAACTGGCGCTGTTTGGCTACGCGATCAATCTCAACCTGCGCGAGCTGTCGGCCGGCATCGCCGACCAGTCCGGCAGCGCCGCCTCGCGCGCGCTGGTGATGGACATGGTGGCCACCGGCGTGATCGCGCCCACGCACAGCGCCAGCACCCCGCAGCAGCTGATGGACATGCTGCGTCGGGGCGAGATCAGCCTCGGCATCGTCGTGCCGGCGGATTTCGAGCGTCGCCGCGATGACGGCCGCGAAGCGGTGCAGGTGCTGGTCGACGGCAGCGACACCGTGGTGCAGAGCGCGGCGCTGCAACTGGCCCAGCTGCCGCTCGACAGCGCGCCGCTCGACAACGCCAAAAACGAGCGCAGCGGCAGCGGCCAGATCAGCGTGGTCAGTTTCTACAACCCGCAACGGCGCTCGGCGGTGAACATCGTGCCGGGCCTGATCGGCGTGATCCTGACCATGACGATGGTGATGTTTACCGGCATCGCGATCGTGCGCGAGCGCGAGCGCGGCAACATGGAGTTGCTGATCGCGACCCCGATCACCAGAGCGGAGCTGATGATCGGCAAGGTGTTGCCGTACGCCATCATCGGCCTGGTGCAGACCACGTTGGTGCTGATGCTGGGGCTGACCCTGTTCGCGGTGCCGATCCTCGGCAGTGTGGTCGATGTCTATCTCGCTGCGGTGCTGCTGATCCTCGCCAGCTTGACCCTCGGTTTGCTGCTATCGACGGTCGCGCAATCGCAGTTCCAGGCGATGCAGATGACGCTGTTTGTGTTTCTGCCGTCGATCCTGCTGTCCGGCTTCATGTTTCCGTTCGCAGGCATGCCGCGCGTCGTGCAGTGGCTGGCGGAAGTCCTGCCGCTGACCCACTTCATGCGTCTGATCCGCGGCGTGATGCTGCGCGGCGCGAGCTTGTTCGAGCTATGGCCGGACGTGCTGGCGCTGTTGGCGTTTACTGTGGTGATGATGACCCTGGCGATCCTGCGCTTCCACAAGCGGCTCGACTGATCAGCGCGACCGGCGCAGTTCACGCAGCAGCAGCACGATCCCGATCGCACCGACCACGATCGCGCCGGTCAGCCACAGCCACGCGAGCAGGTCGAGCCGAAAGCCGGCATCGCTGAACGCCGCGCGCTGGAACTCCAGCGCGCCGATCACCGCGATGCCGCACAGCCACAGGCCGAGCGCGCAGCGCCGCAGCAGGCGGGGGCGGCGCTGCGACGATGCAGCACGGCCGTCCTTGCCTGCGGGTTGCCTGCTCACAGCGTCCGGTACATCACATAGGCATCGACCAGGCCGTGCCTGGCGTGGCGAAACGCGCCGGGCAGGGTGCCGACGATGGCAAAACCATGGCGCTGCCACAAGCGCACGGCGGCGGCATTGGTGCTGACCACCAGATTGAATTGCATGGCCAGAAACCCCGCCCGGCGCGCCTCGTCGAGGGAGTGCTCGCACAGCAGCGCACCGACGCCGCGACCGCGTGCGGCGCAGGCGACCATATAGCTGCCGTTGGCGACATGCGCGCCGGGGCCGCCGACGTTCGGCGCGAGGCGGTAACCGCCGAGCACGGCGCCGTCGGCTTCGGCGGCAAAGCAGCGCGCAGGCGGCGAGGTCCACATCCGGCGCGCCTGGTCGAGGCTGAGGTCGGACGCGTAGGCGTAGGTCTCGCCCTGCGCGACGACATCGGCGAAGATCGGCCAGAGGCGGTCGAATGCGCCCGCACCGATTTCGCGGATGACGATGCCGCCGTTCATGCGCGGGTGGTGGACAATGCCGTGCCAGCAGTCGCCACGCGCCCGCGCAGCGAGTTGCTGCGCACCTCGGTGATGTCGATATCGACAAACTGGCCGATCAGCCGCGGATCGCCGGGGAAGTTCACCGAGCGCATGTTTTCGGTCTTGCCGGTGAGCTCGTTCGGATCCTTTTTCGACGGGCCTTCGACCAGCACCGATTGCCGGCTGCCGACCATCGCCGCCGAGATCGCCGCCGAATGCGCGTTGATCTGCGCCTGCAGGCGGGTCAGCCGCGCGTGCTTGGTTTGCGCCGACGTGTCGTCGGGCAGGTCGGCCGCCGGCGTGCCGGGACGGCGCGAGTACACGAACGAATACGACTGGTCGAAGCCGACGTCGGCGATCAGCTGCATGGTGCGCGCGAAGTCGGCGTCGGTCTCGCCAGGAAAGCCGACGATGAAATCCGACGACACCGAGATGTCCGGGCGAAGGCTGCGCAGCTTGCGGATTTTGTGCTTGAACTCCAGTGCGGTGTAGCCGCGCTTCATCGCCGCGAGAATGCGGTCGCTGCCCGACTGCACCGGTAGATGCAGGTAGTTGGCGAGCTGCGGCACATCGCGGTAGGCGTCGATCAGCGAATCACTGAATTCCAGCGGATGCGAGGTGGTGAAGCGGATGCGGCCGATGCCGTCGATCTCGGCGATCGCGCGGATCAGCAGCGCGAGATCGGCGTACTGCAGGTCCGCCGCGCCGTTGTCGCTGCTGCCGTCGCCATAGGGGCCGCGATAGGCGTTGACGTTTTGGCCGAGCAGGTTGACCTCGCGCACGCCCTGGGCGGCCAACTGCGCGACCTCGACCAGCACGTCCTCGAACGGCCGGCTGACCTCCTCGCCGCGGGTGTACGGCACCACGCAGAAGCTGCAGTATTTGCTGCAGCCCTCCATGATCGACACGAACGCGCTCGGGCCGTGGGCGCGCGGCTCGGGCAGGCGGTCGAACTTCTCGATCTCGGGGAAACTGATGTCGACCTGCGGTTGGCCGGACGCGCGGCGCGCGCGGATCAGCTCCGGCAGCCGGTGCAGGGTCTGCGGGCCGAACACCAGATCGACATACGGCGCACGCGCGAGGATCGCGTCGCCCTCCTGCGAGGCGACACAGCCGCCGACGCCGATGATCACCGCGCGGCCGTCGGCCTTCAGCCTCGCTTCTTTCAACTGCCGCCAGCGGCCGAGCTGGCTGAACACCTTGTCCTGCGCCTTTTCGCGGATCGAGCAGGTGTTGACCAGCACCACGTCGGCCTCGTCGACATTGGCGGTGAGCTCGAGTCCGTCGCTGGCGGCCAGCACGTCGGCCATGCGCGCGGAGTCGTATTCGTTCATTTGGCAGCCGTGGGTCTGGATGAACAGCTTGCCGCGCGGCGCGGCGGCGGGCAGGTCATCGGACGGCGTCGCGGACGCGTGGCCGGCGATCGATAGCGGTGTGCTCATGGCGTCTCCGGGGGCGCGGCGCTGAGTCCGGGCCGGATGGCTGGGGGTGAATGCGCAGCGCGCAGTGTACGGCGCGGGCTGACCGGCGTCGTGCAATGAGCGGCTTGTGCGTTCTGAATCAAACACTTCCGCGATCCAGCACTTGGCAATGGCCGGGCAACGGAACACACTCGCCAGGATGAAAGGGGTTCGCGGAATCGTGATGATCGCGTGTCTGCTGGCGGCCGCCCCGGCCGTGGCCGGCACGGTGTATCGCTGCGACAGCGCCGACGGCGGCCGCAGCTATGTCAGCAAGCGCGTCGCCGGGGCCACTTGCGTGGCGGTCGGCAGTTATCGCGCCGCAGGCCCGCGCGCCGCCCCGACCGTACCGTCCTGGGTGCCGCCGCCGGCGTCGGACAACGCGACGACCGCGGTCAAGGCGGCCGGATCACTTGTGGGGATCGACGCCAATCCGCCGGCCACGTTCATGGCGGGCACTGCCGTGGACACGACGCCGTTGTCTGCCGGCACAGCGATCGCGGCCTCCGCGCCCGCGGCCGCACCGGCTGTGCGCACCTCGCGGTTGGTGCGGGGGCAGGTGTATTCGTACATCGTCGACGGCGTGCGTCACTATGCCAGCAAGGCCCCGAAAGGCATTGCCGGCGCCACCGCGCTGCGCACGATCACGTACAGCTTTCTCGAGACCTGCTACGCCTGCGCGGCCGACCCGGGCGTCAACTTCAACACCCTGCGCCTCAACACCGCGTCCTACGCCGCCGAGATCCGCGCCGCGGCCGGCGTGCATGGCGTCGACGAGTCGATCGTGCGCGCGATCATCCACGCCGAATCCGCATTCAATCCGCGCGCTCTGTCGCGGGTCGGCGCGCAGGGCCTGATGCAGCTGATGCCGGCGACCGCGCGGCGTTTCGGCGTCGGCGACCCGTTCGATGCCGTGCAGAACATCGAGGGCGGGGTGCGCTATCTGGCGTGGCTGCTGAAGCGTTTCAACGGCGACCTGACCCTCGCCGCCGCCGGGTACAACGCCGGCGAGGGCGCGGTCGACAAGTACAAGGGCGTGCCGCCGTACAGCGAGACCCGCCGCTACGTCGAGCGCGTCGGCGTGCTCGCCGGGCGCTATCGCGGCGATCTCGCCACCGCCAGATAGGCGGTCGGTGGGCGTGCACGACCGCTCAAAGTGGTGTCTGCGAGGCGAAGTTCGGGCGCGCGATCGCTGCGCGCGCGCAGTGACGATTGTCTGGAGATTCAGCGTTCCGTTACACTTTGCGGTCTTGCGCGACGCATTCCGGCACGGAGGCGTCGCGTGGTAGCCAATGAGTAGCGACCGAACGCCTTGCGGAGTGCCGGATGGCCAATGATGCAGTTCTAACCCCCATCCAGGGCGGCGCGCCGGCAGACCTCGGTCGCCGCCGCTTCCTGACCGCCACCACCGCGGTGGTCGGTGCTGTCGGCGCGGGTTTCGTCGCGGTTCCCTTCATCAAGTCCTGGCTGCCGAGCGCGCAGGCCAAGCTGTCCGGCGCACCGGTCACCGCCGACATCAGCGCGCTCGCCGAGGGCGAGCGCATGGTCCTGGAGTGGCGCGGCCAGCCGATCTGGATCGTCAAGCGCTCCCGGCAGATGGTCGATATCCTGCCGACGCTCGATTCGCGCCTGGCCGATCCCAAGTCGACCACCGACCAGCAGCCCGAGTACGCCAAAAACGATCTGCGCTCGGTCAAGCCGGAGATTTCGGTGCTCGTCGGCCTGTGCACGCACCTCGGCTGCGCGCCGGAGATGGTCGCCGAAATTCGCCCCGAACCCTTCGATCCGGAGTGGAAGGGAGGTTACTTTTGCCCCTGCCACAAATCGCGCTTCGACATGGCCGGCCGCGTGTTTGCCGGCGTCCCGGCGCCGACCAACCTGCTGGTGCCGCCGCATCACTACCAATCCGACACCTCGATCGTGATCGGCATCGATCCGTCGGCCGCGGCCACCAAGGGAGCCGCATAAACCATGTCAAATGTGATCATGCGCAAAGCCAGCGGCGCCGCCAACTCGGCCATCGAGTGGTTCAACGCGCGTACGCCGGGCCTGCTGCCGGTGTACCGCAAGCACATGAGCGAGTACTACGCGCCGAAGAACTTCAACGTCTTCTACTACATGGGCTCGCTCGCCCTGCTGGTGCTGGTCAACCAGATCGTCACCGGCATCTTCTTGACGATGCACTTCAAGCCGTCCGCGGCGGAGGCGTTCTCGTCGGTCGAATACATCATGCGCGACGTCGAGTGGGGCTGGCTGATCCGCTACATGCACTCCACGGGCGCGTCGTTGTTCTTCATCGTCGTCTACCTGCACATGTTCCGCGGCATGCTCTACGGCAGCTACCAGAAGCCGCGCGAGCTGGTCTGGCTGCTCGGCATGGTGATTTACCTGGTGCTGATGGCCGAGGCGTTCATGGGCTACGTGCTGCCGTGGGGGCAGATGTCGTTTTGGGGCGCTAAGGTCATCATCTCGCTGTTTGGCGCGATCCCGGTGATCGGCCAGGGCTTGACCGAGTGGATCATGGGCGACTACCTGCCTGCCGACGCCACGCTCAACCGCTTCTTCGCGCTGCATGTGATCGCGCTACCGCTGGTGTTGCTGCTGCTGATCGTGCTGCACCTCGGCGCACTGCACGAGGTCGGTTCCAATAATCCCGACGGCGTCGACATCAAGCATGGCCCCAAGGGCAACCGCTGGGACGCGACCAAGCCGGCCGACGGCATTCCGTTCCACCCCTACTACACGGTCAAGGATCTGGTCGGGGTCGGCTTCTTCCTGATCCTCGCGGCGTTCATCGTGTTTTTCGCGCCGACCTTCGGCGGCTGGTTCCTCGAACACGACAACTTCGTCGAGGCCAACCGCCTGGTCACGCCGGAGCACATCAAGCCAGTCTGGTACTTCACCCCGTACTACGCGATGTTGCGCGTGGTGCCGTCGTTCTTCGCGATCAAACTGTGGGGCGTGCTGGTGATGTTCGCCGCGATCGCGGTGCTGTTTCTGGTGCCGTGGCTGGACAACAGCCCGGTCAAGTCGTACCGCTACCGCGGCGTGCTGTCCAAGGTGATGCTGGCGATCTTCACTGTGAGCTTCTTGTGGCTGGGCAAGATCGGTTCCGGCCCGGGTACCGACCCGGTCGAGACCATCATCGGCCGCGTGCTGACGTTCCTTTACTTCGCGTTTTTCATCAGCATGCCGTTGTGGACCAAACTCGACAGGACAAAACCGGTGCCGGAACGGGTGACGATGCATGACTAATCTCTTCATCGCCTCTGCCCTGCGCCGCGTGGCGATCATCGCCATCGGCGTGTTGCTGCCGCTGTCGTTCTCGGCGATGGCCGCTGAGGAAGGCCTGCAGACCCAGCACGCCGGCAACGACCTCAGCGACCGCGGCTCGCTGCAGCGCGGCGCCAAGCTGTACATGAACTACTGTTCCGGCTGCCACTCGTTGAAGTACCTGCGCTACTCGCGCATGGCCGAGGATCTGGGCTTGAGCGAGGACGAGGTGATGAACAACCTCAACCTCACCGGTGCGAAGTTCGGCGAGCAGATCCAGGTGTCGATGACCGAAGAACACGCCAAGCTGTACTTCGGCAAGATGCCGCCGGACCTGAGCGTGGAATCGCGCGTGCGCGGCAGCGACTGGATCTATACGTATCTCAAGTCGTTCTATCAGGACGAGTCGCGTCCGCTGGGCTGGAACAACACCGTCTACCCCAACGCCTCGATGCCTAACCCGCTGTGGCAGCTGCAGGGCCTGCAGCGTCCGGTGTACGGCAGCAAGCCCGCCGGCGGCGGCGATGCGCCGGTCGAGCGCTTCGAACTTGCCAGCCCCGGCACCGAAAGCGCGGTCGCGTTCGATCAGAGCGCGCGCGACATCACCAATTTCCTGGAGTACGTCGGCGAACCGGCCGCGCTCAAGCGCCAGAGCATGGGCGTGTGGGTGATCTTGTTCCTAGCGTTTTTCACGTTCCTCGCCTGGCTGCTGAAAAAGGAATACTGGAAGGACATCCACTAGGCACCGCCGCCGGCGGTTGTCCGTGCACTGCGGACATCTGCATCGCAGCGTGTGGCGGATGCTTCTGCGGCGGGCGGGCGCGTGCGTGAGTGGGAACCGTGACGACCGTCTGCGAGGCGCAGCCGGCGTCGATGCGACCGGCGGATTCCGGTCGCGGGAGTTGTCCGATGATGGCGTCGAGTCCGCGTATGCGTAATGCCCTGACCCTGTTTTCTTCCGTCGATGACGTGCTCTGCCACCGTGCCCGCCTCGTGCTGGCCGCCAAAGGCGTGACCTACGATCTCGTGCAGGTCGATCCGCAGAGTCCTCCCGAGGATCTGATCGACCTCAACCCCTACCATTCGGTGCCCACCCTGGTGGAGCGCGAACTGGTGCTGTACGCGGCCAGCGTGGTCAGCGAATACCTCGACGAACGCTATCCGCATCCGCCGCTGATGCCGGTCGATCCGCTGTCGCGCGCGCGCCTGCGCCTGGCGATGCTGCGCATCGAGCACGACTGGGTGCCGCAGGTGCAGTCGATCCAGTTCGGCACCCGTCAGCAGGCCGATGCCGGCCGCAAGCGGCTCAAGGAACTGCTGACCGCGTCGGTGCCGCTGTTCAAGGCCAGCAAGTTCTTCCTCAACGCCGAGATGAGCCTCGCGGACTGCGCGATGGCGCCGATCATCTGGCGCCTGCAGGCGCTCGACATCCCGCTGCCCAAGGACGGCAAGCCGATTGAGGACTACGGCAACCGCATCTTCCGCAATCCCGGCTTCGCGCGCAGCCTGACCACGCAGGAAAAAAACCTGCGCGAGCTGCCGGCGTAGGTGGGAGACGGGAGGTGGGGGACGAGAGGCGGGAAGCGGGAAGAGCAAAACACATTCACGATGCATTCCGACAAGGACTTCACATACGCTCCGCCTTAAAGAAGAGGTATGACGTCAGAGGATAGTGGCTTTTCGTCTCCCGTCTCCCGTCTTTCGTCTTTCGTCTCCCCACTCCCCACTCCCGTTTCTCCCCGCATGACCGACGCCGCGTCGCCCCGCATGACCAGCCACCGCCCGTACCTGCTGCGGGCGCTGTACGAGTGGATTGCCGACAACGGCATGACCCCGCACGTGCTGGTCGATGCCACCCGTGATGGCGTGCGCGTGCCGCCGCACACCGTCAAGGACGGCAAGGTGGTGCTCAACATCGCCGACCGCGCGGTCGCCAAGCTCGAACTCGACAACGACAGCATCCGCTTTACCGCGCGTTTCGGCGGCGTCAGCCATCCGGTGCTGGTGCCGATCGCCGCGGTGCTGGCGATCTACGCGCGCGAAACCGGGCAGGGCATGGCGCTGCCCGATGACATCGCCGGCTCTGGCGATAGCGGCGACGCCGTGGCGACGACCACCGGCGTGCCCGACGATAACGATGCCGGTGACGGCAATGATCGCAACAGCAACAACAACGGCCCCGACGACGATGCGCCACCGCCGCGGCGCGGCCATCTGCGCGTGGTGAAGTAAGCGCGTAGCGACCTAACCACGCTGCATCGGTAGCAGGCGCGCGACTTGCTCCGCAGCGCTGAACAGACTCTGGATTCAGTGCAGCGGCAGCACGCTCGCCGCCTGCGTCGGGCCGCTGAACGACACCAGCACGTCGCCGCGCAGCACCAGACGGCCGAGGTGGCGCTGCACGCCGTCGTCGGAATATTCGAAACGGAAGCTGCGCTCGACGCCGAGCCGGCCGTCGTCGTTGCGGCGCAGCCGCAGACCGCTGGCGTGCACGGTCTGGTCGAGCAGCTGCACGCCGGCGAGTTCGCAGGCGCTGCGGCCGACGGCCTCGGCACGTTCGGCCGCGCCGCGCGCCGCGCTCCACAATGCCAGCACAATGCCGGCGGCAATCAGTAGCAGGAGCGGGGTTGGCATGCGCCTAATGTGGCGACTGTGCGCGCCGCCGGCAAGCCCGCTGCGCGGACCGATGCTCAGGCGGCGATGATCAGCGCGGCGGCGGGCCGAGTTTCAGCGACAGGTCGATCGCGCGCACGTGCTTGGTCAACGCGCCGATCGAGATGCAGTCGACGCCGTCCGCGGCGATCGCACGCGCGCCGGCGAGGTCGACGCCGCCGGACACCTCCAGCGGAATCCGCGCGTCGATCGCCAGCTGGCCAGCGATGCGCACCGCCTCGCGCCGCGTGGCGGCGTCGAAATCGTCGATCAAGATGCGCGTGCAGCCCACGCGCAGCGCTTCGCGCAGCTGGTCGAGGGTTTCGACCTCGACGATCAGCGGTAGCTGCGGCTGCGCGGCGCGTGCCGACAGCACCGCCGCAGTCAGCGAACCCGCGGCGCGGATGTGGTTTTCCTTCAACATCACCGCGTCGAACAAGCCGATGCGGTGGTTGCCGCCGCCGCCGACGCGCACCGCGTATTTCTGCGCCAGCCGCAGGCCCGGCAGAGTCTTGCGGGTATCGAGGATCCGCGTGCGCGTGCCGCGCACCGCGTCGACGTAGCTGGCGGTGACCGTTGCGGTGGCGCTGAGCGTCTGCAGGAAGTTCAGCGACGCGCGCTCGGCCGACACCAGCGCGCGTGCGCGGCCGGACAGCGTGGCGAGCACGTCGCCGGCCTTGGCGTGCGCGCCTTCGGCAAGCTGCCAGTCGATGCGGACCTGCGGGTCGAGGGCGCGATGGCAGGCGTCGAACCACGGGCGGCCGCAGATCACCGCGTCCTGCTTGCACAGCAGATAGGCGCTGTCGGTGATGTCGGGCAGCAGCGCGGCGGTGACGTCGCCACTGCCGAGATCCTCGGCCAGCGCGCGTGCGACATCGAGAGCGATGACCTCGGCCGGAGGCGGATCGATATCGGCAACGGCGCTGCCTGCGGTCATGATTTCGGAAAATCGCCGATCTGCGCCGTTGCGATGCCTTCTTCGACCAGCAGCACCGGGATGCCGTCGTCGATGCGGTAGAGCGTGCGGCGGTCCTGGGTCAGCAGTGCCTCGCGCAGCGGTTCGCTCTGCACGCTGTCGTCTACGCGCTTGACGCCGGTGGTGGCGATCGCGGCATTGACCGCATCGAGGCCACGGCGATCGAGCAGACCGAGCGGCTGGCGGCTGGTGGGGCAGACGAGGATGTCGAGCAGTTTGCGATCCATGGGAAGCCTTTATTGCGGGAGAAGGGAGATGGAGGTGGGTGGTGGGAGGTGAGGAACGAGACTGGCGAGTCGCAGGGCGGGTCTGTGCCTTGATCCCAGCGACGGCCGGCATTGCGGCTCCTGGCTCCCCGCCTGCAACCATCGCCAGCCAATATTTCGCCAGACCGCCGAACTGTCATCCCGGCGAACGCCGGGACCCAAGCGTCGGTCGCCGGCATCGCATGCGCATGCGGTTGGGTCCGGCTTGACCAGCCATACTGAACCGCCCCGGATTTCGTGGAGGCTGTTTGGTTTAAGT
>JBOHYD010000159.1:0-8107 GCA_050737635.1 Luteimonas sp.
TCCGGGCCGCCGAGGGCGGTGCCGTCCACGGTCGTGGCGTTGAAGGAAACCGGCACCGGCGAGGCCTGCGACAGCGACGCAGTGAAAGTCATCAGTTTGGTGCCACTGTCGCCTTCATTGACGCTGACGTCATTGAGCGACAGGTTCGACGCGGAAGTGTCGTCGTTGCTGAGGGTGCCGATCGCCACCGCGTTGGCCACGGTCGCCCCGACCACGTTGCCGAGGGTGACGAAAAAGGTCTCGCTGGCCTCGAGCACCGCGTCCCCATTGAGCGTCACGGCGAACGCCTTGCTGGACTGGCCGGCCGGGATGCTCTCCCCGAACAGGCTCTTCGCCACGTAATCACTGCCGGCCGTGGCCGTGTTGTTGCTGGTGGCGATGTTGTAGGTCACCGCGGTCGGGCTGATCGAGGAAAGACCGACGGTGAAGACGAGCAGTTTGCTGCCACTGTTGCCCTCGGTCACCGAGACATCGGTGATGGATACCGCCGGTGCCGGCGTCAACGCCGATTCCGGCCCGGTGTACGGAGCAAACACACCCAGGCCGCTATTGATCCACGCGTAGTCACCCTTGGAGATGAAGTCCTTGTCGTCCACGAATATGTCCAGGTGGCCGTCACCGTTGATGTCCTGGACCCGGATGTAGTCGATCCATTCCTGCGTGGTGTCCATCGACATGCGCGTGGCGGTTTCGTCGGTGAACATCCGCGGCGAGGTCTGTCGGAGGATCTGGAAGTAGCGTCCGGTGACTTCCGAACTCCCGGGGTTCCGATTGATGATCAGGTCCCTCAGGCCATCGCCGTCGATGTCTTCCGCTGCGAAGTCGTAAACGGCCTGCCAGCCAGCCAGCATCGGCAGGACCGTCTTGTTGGACGCACGGTAATAACCCGTCGCGTTACCCCAATAGATGGTTGTCCTCCTGGTGCCCGTCGATTCTCCCCCACCGATCAGGATATCGATGAAACCGTCCTGGTCGATGTCGATCAACTCCCCCGAGTAGGTGAGGTTCTCGACAAGCTCCGCGGGGATGCGATTGAAGTTGCGGGTAAGGTTGCCTTGCCCGTCGTTGAGCAGGAAGTACGGCCGGTCGGGATTGACCGCCAGCACGTCGACTGTCCCGTTGCCGTCGATGTCCGCCGAGGCTCCGCCATGGTTGAAGTCGACGTACGATTCCAGGCCGGGAACATAGCGCAACGTGCCGTTGCCGTTAGACAGGAACAGTTGCGGGTGTTCGCCGGGCGGTGGCGAGATGTCGATGCCGTGGTTGAGGATGAACACATCCGGCCAGCCATCATTGTTGTAATCGCCGATCAGGATTTTCCTGGTCGTGATCACGCCCGGCTGGGCGTTGCTGAGCATCGTCGCGGTCTGGTCGCTGAAAGTCCCGCCACCGTCGTTGCGCATGAACTGCACTGGCCGGCGCACAGTGTTGTCGGCGAACGTGCGCACGAAATCCACGCGCCCGTCCTTGTTGAAGTCGGCGTAGGCCGCGTGAGCGAATGGCCAGGCCGGGGGAACCTGGCGGTTGATCCACAAGGTCGATTTTCTCAGCGCGTAAGAGCTGGTCGCATCGACATTGCCGATTGGCTTGACTTCGAGAACAGGCAGGACTTCGCCAAGCAATACCGAAATGTCGCCTCCGACAGCATTGACGACGGCCAGGTCCGGGAGGCCGTCGTTGTTGAGGTCTCCGATGGCGACACTGCGCGCGACCTGTCCCGTCGGGTGCTGATCGACCGCCTTGCCGAACTCGCCGGAGGCGGATCCCAGCAGGACCGACACCGTGTTGCCGGTCTCGTTGGCGACCGCGAGTTCGGGCCTGCCATCGCCGTTCAAGTCGCCAGCCGCCACGAAGATGGGCCGTAAACCTGCGAAAACGGGTGAGGCGGCGCTGAAGGTGCCAGTGCCCGTGCCAAACAGGAGGGACACATTGTCGCCGTCGACGTTGGTCACGGCCAGGTCCAGCTGCCCATCGGCGTTGAAATCAGCCGCCGCCACCGACGTCGGTCCGGCCCCGACCGGCAGGTTGCTGGCGGGACCGAAGGTGCCCGTTCCCGTGCCTAGCAGGATGGAAACGTTACTCCCCCCTTGATTGGCCACCGCCAGGTCCAGGAAGGCATCGGCGTTGAATCTGCCGATGGCCACGCTGATTGGGTTGATCCCGACGGCAACCGAAGTTGCCGCCGCGAAGCCGCCGCTGCCATTGCCCAGCAGGATGGAAACGCCGGCGCTGCCATTGGCAACCGCCAGGTCGAGCTTGCCGTCGCCGTTGAAGTCGGCGGCAGCGACCGTGCGCGGATTTGCGTCAGCGGGATACTGGACACTGGCGGCAAAAGACCCGGTTCCGGTCCCCATCAGGATGGAGACGCTGTTGCTTCCGAAGTTCGCGACCGCGAGGTCAAGCTTCTGGTCGCCGTTGAAATCGGCAATTGCCACCGTCTGCGCGCCGGTGCCCACGTTGTAGTTGACCGCTGCAGCAAAGGCGCCCGCGCCAGTCCCCAGCAGAACCGAGACGTTGTTGCTGTCCCAGTTGCCGACCACCAGGTCGACCTTGCCATCGCCGTTGAAGTCGCCCTCGGCGACGGAAAACGGGTTGGCGCCCACGGGGTAGCGCACTGCCGGGAAAAAAGAGCCGCCGACGTCCTCGAAGGATTGCGTCGCCGGTGCCGATCCTGCAAAGCCGGCAAGCGCAAGGATCGTGACGATCACGGCGCGGATCGAAAGGCGCTGTCGTCGCGCAGGCAGCGTGTCGCCTCGCGGCGTGATCGGCCGAGGCGAAGGAGCGTTTGCGTTGGCCGCCGGACGGGCCGCAATCCGCGCGGCCGCCTCGTGTCCCGGCTGCAAAGCCGTCTGCATGCATCGAAGGTCCGGCATGAAGAATCCCCCGTAGCCGCCGGCGATCCCCACGACGCAGGCGGAATGAGACTTCTACCCCCGGGGTGAGGCGGTTACAAGCGACTGGTCGGCGGAATCAGCGCGCCAGCCGGTCCTTCACGAGCGACGCCACCACCGCGGGATCGGCGAGCGTGGAGATGTCGCCGAGCTGTTCTGCCGTTGGATCCACCGCACCCGCCTCGGCGATCTTGCGCAGGATGCGCCGCATGATCTTGCCGGAGCGCGTCTTCGGCAGGCCCGGTGCCCACTGCAGCCAGTCGGGCGCGGCGATGGCGCCGATCTCATGGCGCACATGCGCGATGAGATCCTTGCGCAACGCCTCGCTTGGCGTGGCGTCGGCCTTGAGCGTCACGAACGCATAGATGCCCTGGCCCTTGATGTCGTGCGGCGCGCCGACCACCGCGGCTTCCGCGACGTGCGGATGCCCGACCAGCGCGCTTTCGACTTCCGCGGTGCCCATGCGGTGCCCGGATACGTTGATGACGTCGTCGACGCGGCCGGTGATCCACCAGTCGCCATCGGCGTCGCGGCGGCAACCGTCGCCGGTGAAATACGTGCCGGGGTACGTGCGGAAATAGGTGTCGATGAAGCGTTCGTGGTCGCCGTACACGCTGCGCATCTGCCCGGGCCAGGAATCGAGCAGCACCAGGTTGCCGGTCGCCTCGCCTTCGAGCACGTGGCCATTCGCGTCCACCACCGCGGGTTGCACGCCGAAGAACGGCCGGCTCGCCGAGCCCGGCTTGAGCGCGTGCGCGCCGGGCAGCGCCGTGATGAGGATGCCGCCGGTCTCGGTCTGCCACCACGTGTCCACGATCGGGCAGCGACTTTCGCCGACGACGCGGTGGTACCACTCCCAGGCTTGCGGATTGATCGGCTCGCCGACCGTGCCGAGCAGGCGCAGCGAGGCGCGTGAAGTCGCGAGCACCGGTGCGTCGCCTTCGCGCATCAGCGCGCGGATGGCGGTGGGCGCAGTGTAGAAGATGGTGACGTCGTGGCGGTCGATCACCTGCCAGAAGCGGCTGGCGTCGGGATGGTTGGGCACGCCCTCGAACATCAGCGTGGTGGCGCCGTTGGCCAGCGGCCCGTACACGATGTAGCTGTGGCCGGTGACCCAGCCGACATCCGCGGTGCACCAGTACACATCATCGGGACGCAGGTCGAACACGCACTCGTGCGTGTGGCTGGCGTAGACCAGGTAACCGCCGGTGGTATGCAGCACGCCCTTCGGCTTGCCGGTGCTGCCGGAGGTGTAGAGGATGAACAACGGGTCCTCGGCGCTCATGCGCTCGGGTTCGCAGGTGTCCGGCTGGCCATCGACCACGGCATCGAACCAGCGATCGCGCGGCATCTGCATGTCGACCGCGCCATGGGTGTGGCGCACCACCAGCACGGTCTCGACGGTGTGGGTGCCGGGCAGCTTCAATGCGGCATCGACATTGGTCTTCAGTGGCACGGTCTTGCCGCCGCGCAGGCCTTGATCGGCGGTGATGATGAGTTTGGACTGGCAGTCGATCACGCGGTCGGCGATCGAGTTGGGCGAGAACCCGCCGAAGACCACCGAATGGATCGCACCGATGCGCGCGCAGGCGAGCATCGACACCGCGGCGTCGACGATCATCGGCAGGTAGATGGTGACGCGATCGCCCTTGGCGACGCCGAGGTTGCGCAGCGCATTGGCGAGACGGCAGACGCGCGCATGCAGTTGCCGATAACTGACGTGCTGCGACGGCGTATCTGGGTCGTCGGATTCCCACAGCAGCGCGGTCTTGTCGCCGCGCGCGTGGAGATGGCGGTCGAGGCAGTTGACGCTGGCGTTGAGTTCGCCGTCGGCGTACCAGTGGATGCGGAAATCGCTGAGCTCGTAGCTGACGTCGCGGATCCGCGTGGGCGCGGTGATCCAGTCCAGGCGCTCGCCAATGCGGCCCCAGTAGGCGTCGGGATCGTCGATGGATTGCGCATACTCGCGTGCGTAGTCGTCGCGCTGGATGCGGGCGTTGGCGGCGAAGGTCTCGGAGACCGGATACACGCTGCGGGTGTCGGACATGGGGCTTTCCGTGTTGCGATGACGTGGTGCGACTGATCGCTGAGATCAGCGATGCGCCCCGCAGTGTGCCGCATCAGTGTGCCGCATCGTCACCAGCCGGGCGTTAGACCATTGTCTTTGTCGATGCCGGTGCCTACGACCAATGGCGAATCGACACCGCTTTCACGCTTACCTAACCTTTGCCGACCTGCTTGGCCAGCCTGGCCAGAGCCAGTCCCGAGGGGTCATCGATGAACATCCGCGCTGTCGCCGGCAGATCGTCTGCCATCCCGCTGATCCGCCGCGTGCTGGCGACGTCCGTGATGACCGCGCTGCTCGCGCCCAGCGCGGTATTTGCGCAAACCCAAAAAGAAAAAGAGCTCGAAGCCCGCATCGCGCAGCTTGAAAAAATGGTCGAGCAGCTGGGCAGCCAACAACAGCAGACGCAGACCACCGTCAGCCAGGCGCAGGCGCAGATCAGCGAGGTGCAGACCGCGCAGGCCAAGGCGCCCGCGGCGGTGCCGGCCGGCAAGCAGCCGATCCAGGGCACGTCGATCCTGACCGCCGGCAATCCCGGCGGCACGTTCTCGTACGGTGGCCTGATCAGGCTCGATGCGTTTGTCACCGATACCAGTGACGGTCGCATCCCCGACGGCACCCCCGGTCGGCTGTTCTACCATCCAGGCGTGATTCCGGTCGGCAGCAATAGTGCCGACGGCGGCGATGCGTACGCCGACGTGCACGCGCAGTTCTCGCGGTTCTGGTTCAGCGCCGACACCGTCAGCGACAAAGGCGACAAGTTCAAGGCCTATATCGAGGCGGACTTTTACAGCGGCGGCAACACGCTGCTCGGCAACGAAGTCGTGGGCAACAACTACGCGCTGTCGCTGCGCCATGTCTATGTGAGCTGGAACAAGTGGCTCGCCGGCCAGACCTGGTCCAATTTCCAGGATGTCGCCGCGCTCCCGGACTCGCTCGACATCGGCGGCATCGACGGCAGCATCTTCGTGCGCCAGGCGCAGGTGCGTTACACCAGCGGTGCGTGGTCGTTCTCGGCGGAAAACCCGCTGACCACCGTCACCCCGTTCCTCGGCGCAAGCGCGCGCTTCAACTCCGCGGACAGCGTGTTGCCCGACCTCACCGGGCGCTGGATGACCAAGGGCGACTGGGGCCACTTCACCGTCGCCGGCCTGGTGCGCCAGTTCAAATACCTCGATGAAACCACCACCGGCGCATCGGTCAGCGTGTCGGGCAAGTTCAACCTCGGCGCGAGCGACGACATCCGTTACATGGTCAGCGCCGGCAGCGGCCTCGGCCGCTATCTCGCGTTCGGCGTCGGCAGCGATACTTTTATCGACGCCAACGGTGAACTGCAGGCACTCGACGGCTACAGCAGCTTTGTCGCGTGGCGTCACGTGTTCAGCCCCAAGGTGCGCACCAACTTGATGTATGCGATGTCGATGTTCGACAACGACACCGATTACACCGGCTTCGGCGTCACCGAGCGTGCGCAGTCGCTGCGCGCCAACGTCGTCTACACGCCGCATCCGAAGCTCGACATCGGCGCGGAGCTGACGCTTGGCCAACGCTCGCTGGAGGACGACCGCGAAGGCGATCTCACCCGCTTGCACACCTCGGTCAGGTACACCTTCTAACGGGCTGAGGCGCGCTTGACGGACGTCTCCAAAGCATCGCAGCATGCGTCGATGACCACGATCAACCCCAGCATGCCCGCCCCTGGCAGACTCAGCGCAGGCCACGCGAAGGTCATCTTCGCGTCGAGCCTGGGCACGGTATTCGAGTGGTACGACTTCTATCTGTACGGATCGCTCGCGCTGATCATCGGCAGGCAGTTCTTCGGCGGCCTCAACGACACCAGCCAGTTCATCTTTGCGCTGATGGCGTTTGCGGCGGGTTTTGCGGTGCGTCCGTTCGGCGCGCTGGTGTTCGGCCGTCTCGGCGACATGATCGGGCGCAAATACACATTTCTGATCACCATCGTGATCATGGGCCTGTCGACTTTTCTGGTCGGCATCCTACCGAGTTACGCCTCGATCGGCCTCGCCGCTCCGGTGATCCTGATCATCCTGCGCTTGCTGCAGGGCCTGGCATTGGGCGGGGAGTATGGCGGCGCAGCGACCTATGTCGCCGAGCACGCACCCAATGGCAGGCGCGGGCTGTACACCAGCTTTATCCAGACCACCGCGACGCTCGGCTTGTTTCTGTCGCTACTGGTGATCTGGGGCTGCCGCAACTACTTCGGCAAGGACGCCTTCGAGGCCTGGGGCTGGCGGATTCCGTTCCTGGTGTCGGTGCTGCTGCTCGGCGTGTCGGTGTGGATCCGCCTGCAGTTGGCCGAATCGCCGCTGTTCCAGCAGATGAAGGCCGAAGGCAAGACGTCCAAGGCGCCGATCACCGAGAGCTTCTTTTCGAGCAACGGCAAGATCGCGCTGCTGGCGCTGCTCGGGGCCACCGCGGGCCAGGCGGTGGTGTGGTACGGCGGCCAGTTCTACTCGCTGTTTTTCCTGACCAAGACGCTGTCGCTGGATCCCAACCTCGCCGACATCTTCATCGCCATCGCGCTCGCGCTCGCGACCGCCGGCTTCATCTTCTTCGGCTGGCTGTCGGACAAGATCGGCCGCAAGAAGATCGTCATGGCCGGCTGCCTGCTGGCGGCGCTGACCTACTTCCCGGTGTTCAAGGCGCTGACCCACAACGTCAATCCGGCACTGGAGGCGGCCACGCAGAAGTCGGCGGTCACCGTCACGGCAGACCCCGACCGCTGCGCGTTCCAGTTCGACCCGGTCGGCAGAAAAACCTTCAAGCAGTCCTGCGACATCATCAAGTCGGCGCTGGCCAGGAAGGGCATCCCGTACATCAATGCGCCGGCCGCTGCGGGCAGCATCGCCAGCGTGTCGATCGGCGGCGCCAACCTCAGCAGCTTCGAGGGCGAGTCGCTCGACAACGATGCGTTCAAAACGCAGTCCGAAGCCTTCGGCAAGCAACTCACCGACGCTCTCACCGCCGCCGGCTATCCGCTGACCGCCGACCCGGCGCAGATCAACCGGCCGGTCACCATCGCGCTGCTGACCTATCTGGTACTGCTGGTGACGATGGTCTACGGGCCGATCGCGGCGTGGCTGGTGGAGTTGTTCCCGACGCGCATCCGCTACACCTCGATGTCGCTGCC
>JBOHYD010000160.1:0-1522 GCA_050737635.1 Luteimonas sp.
CTGCTCGACCGCGCGATCGCGACCGAACCGCGCGACGGCAGTGCGCGGCTGGCGCGTGCCGAGATCCAGATGGTGCGCGGCAATCTTGACAAAGCGCGCGCGGACTGCATCGCGCTGAGCCTCGGCGTCGACACGCGCCACGGCATCCTCTGCGTCGCGGCGCTGTCGTTCCGGCGCGGCGACGATCGCGCCGCCGCCAATCTGATCGACCGCTGGCTGCAACACACGCACACCGACGACCCGCAGCGGCGCTTCGCGCTGCTGATGCGCGGCGAAACCGCGTCGCGCGGCGGCGAGACCGACGCCGGCCGCTGGTTCAACGCTGCGCTCGCGATCGACCGGGACGACGTGCGCACGCTGGCCGCGTATGTGCGCCATCTGCGCCGTCGCGGCCGTCATGCCGATATCGTCGCGCTGCTGAAGGACGCACCCGACACCGACGCCCTGCACCTGCAACACACCCTCGCCGCGCAGGCGCTGCAACTGCCGCAGGCGGCTGGCATGAGCGCCGCACAGGGCCGCCGCTACGCGCTCGCGCATTCGCTCGGCGTGCAGCCGGAACTGCGCGACGAGGCCGACTACCTGCTGACCCTGCGCAAGGATCCGCGCGCGGCACTGGCGCTGGCACAGCAGAACTTCGCCACCCAGCGCGACCACGAGGACGTCGAACTGATGCAGCGCACGTCCGCCGCCGCCGGCACTCCCGCGGCGATGCGGCCGGTCGAACGCTGGGCGGCGAGCCAACAACTCGCGCTAACCGCCGCCTCCACGGCACCATCACCCCCGTGACAGCGCCCAAACCAGCCGCGACACCCGGAGCGACGCCATGAGCCGTCGCATCGCGGTCCTGATCGCGCTGCTGTTTGCCGGCTGTGCGCTGCCGGCTCCAGCGCACACGCTGTCGGTCGCCCACGTCGGCGTCGTGCTGCGGGCCCAGGGGCCGGCGCAGGTCGAGGTCGACATCGCACTGCGCGACATCGCGCTGACCTTTGCGCTCGACGCCGATCGCGACGACAGCGTGACCTGGGGCGAGCTGTCGGCGCTGCGCGCGCCGCTGACCGACTGGGTGATCGCCAACATCAACCTATCGACGCCGGCCGGCAACTGCGCATTGACGCCAACCGGATTGGCGACGCGGCGCTACGACGGCGGTGGCTACGCAACCGTGCAGTTGTCGGCGGACTGCCCGTCCACCGCGCCTCTCAAGGTCCGTTACGGTCTGCTGTTCGACCGCGATCCGCAGCACCGCGCGCTGATTACCGTGCGCCAGGGCGATCTGGTACAGACCGCGATCGCGCGCGCCGACCTGCAGACCGTCACGATCGGCGCGCCGTCGTCCAACGCCTTCGTCGATTTTCTTCGCGAAGGCATCCATCACATCCTGATCGGCTACGACCACCTCGCATTCCTGATCTCGCTGCTGCTGACCGCCGCGCTGGTGCGCGTGCGCCGCGGCTGGGAGCCGGTATCTCGGCGGCGCGACAGTCTCGGCCGCACACTCGGCATCGTTACCGCGTTCACG
>JBOHYD010000161.1:0-6032 GCA_050737635.1 Luteimonas sp.
GACGTGCTCGCCGGCCTGGCGCGCGACCGTCTGATCGGCACGCGCATCCATGCCGCGCGCACGCGGATGGCTGCGCGCAAGCATTGGCTGCAGCACGCACCGGCGGAAGCCGGCGGCATCGTCATCGACGACGGTGCCGCCAATGCGATGATCGAGAAAGGCGCGTCGCTGCTGCCTGGCGGCGTGATTGCCGCCGATGGCGATTTCCGGCGCGGCGATCTGGTCGAAGTGCGGCTGCGCAAGGCGCGCCTGCGCGAGGGTGAGACCGGCGGCAGCGCCGATCGCGCCGTCGCGCGCGGCGTCAGCCAGTATTCGGCCGCCGACATCCGCCGCATCGCACGCCGGCATTCGCGCGACATCGAAGCGACGCTCGGGTACAACTACGGCGAGACCATCGTGCACCGCGACGATCTGGTACTGCTGTAGCAGCGTCCGATGGGCGCGATCGGGCATTACCGAGGGCGCGCCAGGCGTTACTGCGAAAGCCCCATCGCGCCCATGGGGCGCTCCTACCGGCATCACAGACGCGCTCGAACCACACCGGAGGGGCCATGACCGACATCCGCACGCAAGCCATCGCCTGCCGCGACGCCGCGCAGCACATTGCGCAGCTCTCCACCGATGCCAAAAACGCGCTGCTGCGCGCGATGGCCGATGCGCTGGTCGCCGATGCCGGCACAGTGCTCGCCGCCAACGCGCGCGACCTCGCGGCCGCGCGCGACAAAGGCATCGGTGGCGCGCTGCTCGACCGGTTGACGCTCGATGCGTCGCGCATTGCCGGCATCGCCGCCGCGCTGCGCGAGGTTGCCGAACTGCCCGACCCGGTCGGCATGGTCACGCGCCGCGAAACGCGACCGAACGGCATCGCGATCGAGCGCGTACGCGTGCCGCTCGGCGTGGTTGCGATGATCTACGAGGCGCGGCCCAACGTCACCGCCGACGCCGCGGCGCTGTGCCTGAAGGCCGGCAACGGCGTGATCCTGCGCGGCGGCAGCGAGGCGCTGCACTCCAACACCGCGATCGCCAAGTCGCTGCAGCGCGCGTTGCGCGCTGCCAATCTGCCCGACGCCGCATTAACCCTGGTCACGGACCTGGGCCGCGACGCCATGGTCGCGCTGCTGCAGCTCGTTGACATCGTCGACCTCGCGATCCCGCGCGGCGGCGAGGGCCTGATCGGCTTTGTCGCCGAGCACGCGCGCGTGCCGGTGATCAAGCATTACAAGGGCGTTTGCCATTTGTTTGTCGACGCCAGCGCCGACATCGATCTGAGCTTGCGCCTGCTGCTCGACGGCAAGGTGTCGCGGCCGGGGGTGTGCAATGCACTGGAAACGCTGCTGGTGCACCGCGATGTGGCCGATACGTTTGTGCCGCGTGCGGCGGCGATGCTGCGCGAACACGGCGTCGAACTGCGCGGCGATGCGGCGACGCGCGCGCTGGTCGCCGAGGTGACCGCGGCCGACGACGACGACTATGCCGCCGAATTCCTCGACCTGATCCTCGCGGTGCGCGTGGTGGAGTCGCTTGACGTCGCGATCGCGCACATCCGTCGCTTCGGTTCCGACCACACCGAGGTTATCGCCACCCGCGACACCGCCAACGCCGCACGATTTGTGCAGTCGCTGCACGCGGCAGTGGTGATGGTCAACGCGTCGTCGCGATTCTCCGACGGCGGCGAACTGGGCCTAGGCGCCGAAATCGGCATCTCGACCACGCGCCTGCACGCCTACGGGCCGATGGGGCTGGAGTCGCTGACCATCGAACGCTTTGTCGTGCGCGGCAGCGGACAGACGCGCAATTTGCCGTGAGCGCAGCAGCCGTTCGGCACCCGATGCGGACGTTCGTGGGCGCTGCCACGTCCAGCGCGATTGCTCCGGAGACTTCGAGCGCTGCGGGCAGGGGGCCCCGCCTGCGCGGGGATGACGGCAGCAGGACTTTGCGCACTTTCGTCGGCTGGCGTGCCGGCAGTACGCTCCGGCCTTACCCAGGAGGCTCCATGCGCAAGACTTCGTTCCGTCTGATCCTGTCGGCGTTCGCCGGCCTCGGCGTCACGCTCGCGTTTGCGCAGACGCCGCCGATGACGCCCGATATCGGTGCCAAAAAATATGTCGCGCCCACCGCCGCCTACGATTACGACAAGCGCGAGGTGATGATCGCGATGCGCGACGGCGTGAAATTGCACACCGTCATCGTGGTGCCGAAAGGCGCGAAGGACGCGCCGATCCTGCTGACGCGCACGCCCTACGACGCCAGCGGTCGTGCGAGCCGCAGCGAGTCGCCGCGCATGCTCGACACGCTACCGCAAGGCGACGAGGTGTTCGCACAGGGCGGCAGCTACATCCGCGTGTTTCAGGACGTGCGCGGCAAGTACGGCTCGCAGGGCGACTACGTGATGGCCCGGCCGCTGCGCGGGCCGCTCAATACCAGCAAGGTCGACCATTCCACCGATGCCTGGGACACGATCGACTGGCTGGTCAAGCAGGTGAAAGAGTCCAATGGTCGCGTCGGCATGATCGGCTCGTCTTACGAAGGCTTCACCGTGGTCATGGCGCTGGTCGATCCGCACCCGGCGCTGAAGGTGGCCGCTCCCGAGAGTCCGATGGTCGACGGCTGGATGGGCGACGACTGGTTCAACTACGGCGCGTTCCGGCAGGTCAATCTCGATTACTTCACCGGCCAGACCTCGGTGAAAGGCAAGGGCGTGTCGATCGTCAAGGGCAGCTACGACGACTACAGCGGCTTCCTGCGCGCCGGTGCGGCCGGCGACTACGCGCGTGCCGCCGATCTCGACCAACTGCCGTACTGGCGCAAGCTCGTCGAGCACCCGAGCTACGACGCCTTTTGGCAGGGCCAGGCGCTCGACAAGGTGATGGCGCGCACGCCGCTCAAGGTGCCGACGATGTGGCTGCAGGGGTTGTGGGACCAGGAGGACATGTGGGGCGCGATCCACTCCTACGCGGCGATGGAACCGCGCGATGCCGACAACCGCCTCAACTATCTGGTGATGGGCCCGTGGCGGCACAGCCAGGTGAATTATTCGGGTACATCGCTGGGCGCGCTGCAATTCGACGGCGACACCGCGCTGCAGTTCCGTCGCGACGTGCTCAAACCGTTCTTCGACCAGTACCTGGTCAGCAATGCGCCCAGGGCCGAGATCCCGCCGGTGCTGATCTACGACACCGGCGCAAACCGCTGGGACCGCCTGCCATCGTGGCCGCTGAGCTGCGACAGCGGCTGTGCGGCGCAGCCGAAGCGGTTGTATCTGCACGCCGGCGGCAGGCTGTCGTTCGACGCGCCCCTCGCCGGCCAGCCCGAGTACGACGAATACGTGTCCGATCCGGCCAAGCCGGTGCCGTTCGTGCCGCGCCCGGTGCGCATGGACGACCGTCAGGTGTGGACGACGTGGCTGGTGCAGGACCAGCGTTTTGTCGACGGTCGCACCGACGTGCTCACCTACGTCAGCGAGCCGCTGACCGCGCCGTTGCGCATCGCCGGTGCACCGACCGCCGATCTGCGGGCATCCACCAGCGGCAGCGACAGCGACTGGGTGGTCAAACTGATCGATGTCTATCCCGACACCGTAGCATCGACACCGGCGATGGGCGGCTACGAGCTGGCGGTGTCGCTGGCGATCTTTCGTGGCCGCTACCGCGAGAGCTTCGAGACGCCCACGGCGCTCGTCGCCGACCAGCCCTTGGCCTACCGCTTCGGTCTGCCGACCGCCAACCACACCTTTCTGCCCGGGCATCGGCTGATGGTGCAGGTGCAGTCGAGTCTGTTTCCGCTCTACGACCGCAACCCGCAGACCTTTGTGCCGAACATTTTTTTCGCCAAGCCCGGCGATTACCGCAAGGCCACGCAGCGCATCTGGCACACCCCGGCGATGGCCAGCGCGATCTACTTGCCGGTGATGTGACGCGACCCATGTAGGAGCGTCCCACGCGCGCGCGATGGGGCTTTCCCGAGGATGCTCCATCGCGCCCATGGGGCGCTGCTACCCACACGAATATAGCGACGAAAGCCGCCATGGAATCCCCGGGCCGGCGACCCCTGGCCGGGCGTTCGACCCCGCAGCCGATGCCGGTCGGGCATCGGCTACGCGCGGGTCTTCACCCAGACGTCTTCGAGCATCCGTGGCCGGCACGCCAGCCAGCCGCCGATCAGCAGCACCATCACCGCACAGGTCAGCATCGCAAACGGCCAGCGCCAGCCGTGCGTGGCCTCGTGCAGCACACCTAACAGCAGCGGACCGAGGCAGCTGAGCAGATAGCCCAAGCCCTGCATGAAGCCCGACAACGCCGCCGCCCCGCCCGGCGTGCGCGTACGCAGGTTGATCAATGTCAGCGCCAGCGGAAACGTGCTCGGCCCGAGCCCGAGCAGGACCACCCACAGCAGCGGCAGCACCATCGGCGCGAGCAGCAGGCCGGCAAACGCCGACAGATGGCAGGCCGCGCAGGCCAGCACCAGCGGAAACGGATTGCGCATCCGCACCGCGACCGCCGGCATGCCCAGCGCACTGATCAACCCCAAAGCCGAGAACAGCGCCACCATCGTGCCGCCAAATGCCGGCGACGCGCCGGCCTCGGTCAGCAGCTTCGGCAGCCAGGTGAGCATCGAATAGGTGATCAGCGAGGTCATGCCGAACATCAGCACCATGCCCCAGGCCGCCGGCGCGCGCCACACGCGCCCGCGCTGGTCGGCGTCGCCGGCGGCGAGTTCTGGGGCCTCGTCGCTGCCGGTGCAGGCGGCAGCGTGCGCGCGGGCGACGGCCGAGCTCTTGCGACGCTGCAGCAGCAGCACGCCGATCCACGGCAACATCGCCGCCACCGCGATCAGCGCCCACGCGCCCATCGACACCCGCCAGCCGGCCATACTCGCCAGCGGCACTGCAAGCAGCGCCGGCAGGATCAGGCCGAGCTGCATCACGGTGATGTACAGCGCGCTGACCGCGCCGATGCGATCGCCGAAATAACGTTTGACCAGCGGTGGCAGCACGATGTTGCCGATGCCCATGCCGGCGAGCGCGACGACCGAGCCGAGCATCAGCACGCCGGTGCCGCCGGCCAGCGAGCGCAGCACCAGGCCGATCGCGGCCAGCGCCATCGACGCCAGCGCGGTGCGTTCGAGACCCGCGCGGTGCGCGATCGCCGGTGTGGCGATGCCAGACAGCGCGAACGCCGCCGACGGCAGCATTCCAAAAATCCCGGCCACCGCCGCGCCGAAGCCGAAGGTCTGCTCGAGCGTGTCGAGCAGTGGCGTCAGCGAGGTGACCGCGGTACGCAGGTTGAACGCCGACAGCACGATGCCGGCCAGCACCAGCGCGCGGCCGTCGAGCCGGGCGCGTTGGGGCGACAGGGTTGGCGGGTGCGGCGGCATCGGCGCGGTGGCTCCAGTGCGGGTAGGCGTGGCAAGCCCGAAAACGAAAAAAACCGGCGTGGGCCGGCTTTGTCTAACTGCGTGGCGCGTTGAATCTAGTGGTCGGGGAGACAGGATTCGAACCTGCGACCTCTACGTCCCGAACGCACAAGGACATGTTGAAATAAAGCTGCTTTTCCCGCTTAATCCTATTAATTGGGACAACGGCGGGACACTGAGGCATGGCGACCATCTGGAAACGGGAAGACCTGCAATGGCAGGTAAAAGTGCGGCGTAAGGGGTTTCCGGCGCAGTCTCGAACGTTCATGTACCGAGAAGACGCAGAGAAGTGGGCAAGGGCCTTGGAGCGCGAACTGGAAACCTCGGGGTTCGTGGATCGGCGCGAGGCAGAGAAGAATACCCTCCGACAGGTGCTGGAGCGCTACAAGCTGGAGATGACGCCCGGCAAGAAGTCGGCAGCCATCGAAGAGATCAAGATCGACGTGATCCTGAAGGACTCGGTACTACCGGCACTGAAGATGGCGGCGGTCACCAGTACAGCGGTCTCCGCATGGCGGGACCGTCGCCTCAAGGAGGTTACGGGAGGTACCGTCAATCGCGAAATCGACGTTCTCTCGACGGTATTCAACCATGCCCGGCGCGAGTGGGGCATCAATGTC
>JBOHYD010000162.1:0-2410 GCA_050737635.1 Luteimonas sp.
GTCGGCCAGTTGGAATAACGCGGCAGGTTGGCCCGGATCTCCGGCTCCTCGAGCACGTTGACGGTGTACAGGTCTTCGGCGCCGGCGGCTTTCAGGGCTTGCACGGTGCGGCTGGAAAACCCGCACATCGGGAACTGCGCGGTGCCCTTCATGAACAACACCAGGGGATGGCCTTCGACCTCGGCCCGGATACGTTCGTGCATGGGCATGACATGACCTCCTGAGGGCACCGCAGTCGGCAGGACGGCCGCGGTTGCGCGCGTATCGATCGGCCATTGTAAGCCTTGCCCGCGGCCGGAACCTCGCGCACCGGCACGCGCACGACGGCGCTATCGTCGCGGTCTAGCTGCTGTAGGAGTGAGTGATAGCGGCCGCGATGCCGATCGTCACGGCCGCCGCCGGCGCTACAAGAAAATCACGCTGGGTTGAACCGCTGCCGCACCGGCGACCGCAGCCGCGCGATCACCGGTGCGACCTGCGCCTCGCGGCCCAGCGCGGTGCCGACGCGTTGCAACGTATCGGCCAGCGCATCGGCGGACTCCGCGCGCAGCGTGGCATGGCCGACCTTGCGGCCGTCGCGCGGCGATTTGCCGTAGTCGTGCCAGTGGCCGCCAGCCTCGCGCAGCACCGGCAGCGCATCGGGCCGTGCGCCGATCCAGTTGAGCATGCAGGCGTGGCCGACGCCGCGCGTCGCGCCGAGCGGCAAGCCGAGCACGGCGCGCAGGTGGTTTTCAAACTGCGAGGTCTCGGCGCCCTCGATCGTCCAGTGCCCGGAGTTGTGCACGCGCGGCGCGAGTTCGTTGGCGAGCAGTTGGCCATCGCGGCAAAACAGCTCCAGCGCAAACACTCCGGTGTAGTCGAGCCGGTCGGCGAGCCGGCGCGCGTAATCGAACGCGGTCGCGTTCAATGCGTCATCAACCCGCGCCGGCGACAGGCTGGCCGACAGCACGCCGTCGACGTGCCAGTTTTCGGTCAACGACCACGCCTGGAACTGGCCATCGCGCCCGCGCGCGGCGACCACGCTCAACTCGCGCTCGAACGGCACGAAGGCTTCGAGAATCAGGCCGACGGTGGCGACCTGGGGGCCGAGGGCGTGCCAGGCGGCGTCGGTGTTGGCCGGACTCGCGGCTCGACTGGAAGCCGAAGCGGAAACAGTCCGCGAATGACGCGAAGGGCGCAAAGAAAGCGGAAGCAAATTGTCAGGCGTTTGCGCAGCTGTGGCATCGACATCGACGGTGCGGTGAACGAGCTCCTGCGTTCCCTTTGCGCTCTTCGCGTCATTCGCGAACTGCGTTTGAGTTTGTGCTGTCCCCATTCCCCATTCCCCATACCCGAATCCCGGCTCCTTGATCCGGAACTGCCCCTTGCCGTCATAGCCGAGCCGCCGCGTCTTCAGGATGCACGGCACGCCGATCTCGGCGATCGCCGCATCAAGCTGCGCGCGCGTGGCGATATCGGCGAAGGCCGGCACCGGGATGCCGAGCTCGCGGAACAGGGTTTTTTCGGCGAGCCGGTCCTGCGCGATCGCCAGCGCGCCGGGATTCGGGAACACCGGCACGCGCGCGCTCAGCCACTGCGCGGACTCGGCTGGCACGTTCTCGAAATCGAAGGTGGCGACGTCGATCCGCGATGCGAACTCGGCCAGCGCGGCGGTGTCGCGGTAGTCGCCGACCAGCAGCGGCGCGAACTGACCGGCGCAGGCATCGGCGACGGTATCCATCACCAGAAACCGCAGGCCGAGCGGTGCGCCGGCCAGCGCCAGCATGCGCGCGAGCTGGCCGCCGCCGAGGATGCCGACGGTGGTCATGGGGTGTTGCATTGCATCGGCGAAAGCGCACGGCGACCAATCAACGGACCGGTGATTTCAACGCGGTGCGGGAACACATGCCGTTGTGGGAGCGGCGTCGGCCGCGACGCGATCGAGATACCGCGCGTCGGAACTGACGCCCCTCCGGCAAAAGAAGCCCTTATCGCACCGTTTGCGTCTGCGGTTATCGCCGTCACTTGCGCGGATCGTCGTTGCCGGCAACGTCGTCGGTCTGGCGCTGTCGAAACGCCGCCAGCGCCTGCGCGATGTCGGGGTGATCGGCGGCCAGCATCGCCGCAGCAAACAAGGCGGCATTGGCCGCACCGGCATGACCGATCGCGAACGTCGCCACCGGCACGCCGGCCGGCATCTGCACGATCGACAGCAGCGAGTCGAGGCCGTTGAGCGCCTTCGACTGGACCGGCACGCCGAGCACCGGTACCGCGGTCTTGGCCGCGAGCATGCCTGGCAGATGCGCGGCGCCGCCGGCACCGGCGACGATCGCGCGCAGCCCGCGCGACTGTGCGGTCTGCGCATAGTCGAACAGCACGTCGGGCGTGCGATGCGCGGACACCACGCGGACTTCGTAGGCGACGCCGAGCG
>JBOHYD010000163.1:0-3277 GCA_050737635.1 Luteimonas sp.
GCCGGAAAGCATGGGTCTTGGCTTGCGCCGGGATGACGGCCGCAGACGCGAGAGTGATTGACCAATGAGCGACATCGACGAGTTGAGCAAGCAGGCCCTGGCCGACATCGCGGCCACCGACGCGCCCGACGCCGTCGAACGCCTGCGCGTCGCGCTGCTCGGCAAGCACGGCAGCATCACCGCGCAGCTCAAATCGCTCGGCGCATTGCCGGGCGATCGGCGCAAGGCCGCCGGCGAGGCGATCAACCGCGCGCGCGACGCGATCGGCGACGCGCTGGCACAGCGCAAGCGCGCACTCGACACCGCCGCGCTCGACGCACGCCTGACCACTGAAACCATCGACGTGACCCTGCCCGGACGCGATGCGTCGCGAGGCGGAATCCATCCGGTCAGCCGCACCATCGAGCGCATGGCCGACATCTTCGGCCGCCTCGGCTATGAGCTCGCCGACGGCCCGGAGATCGAGGACGACTGGCACAACTTCGAGGCGCTGAACTTCCCGCCGCACCACCCGGCGCGCGCGATGCACGACACCTTTTACCTGAGCAATGACCGCAGCGGCGTCGCCCGCCTGCTGCGCACCCACACCTCCGGCGTGCAGGTGCGTTACATGGATGCTCACCGGCCGCCGCTGCGGATGATCGCGATCGGCAAGGTCTATCGGTCGGATTCCGACCAGACCCACACGCCGATGTTCCACCAGTGCGAGGGTCTGCTGATCGACGAGCACGCCAGTTTCGCGGATCTGAAAGGCACGCTGACCGAGTTTGTGCGCGCATTCTTCGAGCGCGATTTCGCGATGCGCTTCCGGCCGAGCTATTTTCCGTTCACCGAACCGTCGGCCGAAGTCGACATCGCCTGGCAGCAGGCCGACGGCGGCACGCGCTGGCTCGAGGTACTGGGTTGCGGCATGGTCCATCCCACAGTACTGCGCAACGTCGGCATCGATCCCGAGCGCTACACCGGTTTCGCGTTCGGCATGGGCGTCGAGCGGCTGGCGATGCTGCGCTACGGCGTCGAAGACCTACGCGCGTTCTTCGACAACGATGTGCGCTTCCTGCGGCAGTTCGCGTAGCAAGCAAGGGTAGCGCAGGGACGGTCCGCGAATGACGCGAAGGGCGCGAAAGAAAGCAATCGCTTTGCACTTTTTCGCGATCTTTCGCGTCCTTCGCGGACAAATTTTCTTGATCTTTGTGCCACGCGGCAATCCACCAAACGAACACGACGGCGTGATTCCGACACATGAAATTCTCCGAAAACTGGCTGCGCCAACACGTCAAGACTGACGCCACGCGCGAGCAACTCTGCGCGACGCTGACCGCGATCGGTCTCGAGGTCGAAGAACTCACGCCGCTTGGCGAACATCTCGACGGCGTGGTCGTCGCGCGCATCGTGTCGGCCGACAGGCACCCAGAAGCCGATCGCCTGCAGGTCTGCCAGGTCGATGCCGGCGACGGCACGCTGCTGCAGATCGTCTGCGGCGCGCCGAACGCGCGCGCCGGCCTCGTCGCGCCGCTCGCCACTGTCGGCACGACGGTCGGTGACGTCACCATCAAGGCCGCGACGCTGCGCGGGGTCGCGTCGAACGGCATGCTGTGTTCGGCGCAAGAACTCGGCCTCGATGCCGACGCCTCGGGCCTGCTGGAACTGGCCGACGACGCGCCGGTCGGTGTGCCATTGGCCGAGTATCTCGGTCTGCCCGATGCCGGCATCGAGCTCAAACTCACGCCCAATCGCGCCGATTGCTTCGGCATCCGCGGCATCGCGTTCGACGTTGCCGCCGCGCTCGGCAGCGAGGTCGAGAGCTACGTGGCACCGCCGATCCCGGCGTCCAACGACGCCGTGCTGGCGGTCGAGCTGCATGCCGGCGCCGACGCGCCGCGCTATGTCGGTCGCGTGCTGTCCGGGGTCGATGCCACCGCGGTCACGCCGCTGTGGATGGCCGAACGCCTGCGCCGCAGCGGCGTGCGTCCGGTGTCGCTGCTGGTGGATGTCACCCAGTACGTGATGCTCGAACTCGGCCAGCCGATGCACGCGTTCGACCGCGATCTGCTCACCGGCCCGATTGGCGTGCGCCGCGCGCGCGTCGGCGAATCCCTAACCCTGCTCGACGGCCGCGAGGTCGCGCTCGACGGCGGATTTCTGGTCGTCACCGATGCGAGCGGCACCGGCACCGACCGCGCGGTCGCGCTGGCCGGGCTGATGGGCGGTTTCGATACTCGCGTCACCGACGCCACGCGCAATGTGTTTCTCGAAGCCGCGCACTTCGCACCCGCGGCGATCATCGGCCGCGGCCGCCGGCTCGGGCTGCACACCGACGCTGGCCACCGCTTCGAGCGTGGCGTCGATCCCGCGCTGCCGCGCACCGCGATCGAGGTCGCGACGCGGCTGATCGTCGAGATTGCCGGCGGCGCGCCAGGTCCGGTGGTCGAGGCCGAGCTGCGCGAGCACCTGCCGCAGCCGCAGCCGATCGCGCTGCGCCGCGCGCGGCTCGCGCGCGTGCTCGGCCTGTCGATCGCCGATGCCGAGGTCGGCCGCATCCTGCGCGCGCTCGGCCTGCACGTCGACGACGGTGCCGACGGCTGGCGAGTGACGCCGCCGACGCGGCGCTTCGATCTGGCGATCGAGGAGGATCTGATCGAGGAGATCGCACGCATCCACGGCTACGACGCGATCCCGACCACGCTGCCCGGCGGCGCGACGCGGATCGCAGCACCGAGCGAAACCGTGGCCGACGAATCGTCGCTGCGCCGCCAGCTGGTCGCGCGCGACTATCTGGAGGCGATCAACTACGCGTTTGTCGATGCCGCGCTGCTGCGCACCTGGCAGGCCGATGCCGCCGGCGTGGCGCTGGCCAATCCGCTCAGTGCCGAACTCGGCGTGATGCGCACGCTGCTGCTGCCGGGGCTCGTCGATGCCTTGCAACGCAACCTCGCGCGCCAGCAGCCGCGGGTGCGATTGTTCGAGATCGGCAAGACGTTTGCATGCCGGGACTTAGGACTCGGGACTCGGGACTTGGGAGTAGCCGCGCTGCCGACGTCTGGCGCGCCGCTGGAAACTCAACGGATCGCGGCGGTCGCGATCGGTGACGCAGCAGCGCTGCAGTGGGGCGATGCGTCGCGTGCGGTCGATTTCCACGATGTGAAGGGCGATCTCGACAGCCTCGCGGCGTTGTCCGGTGCGCAACTCGGCTATCGGCCCTCGACAGCGGCGTGGGGTCACCCCGGACGCTCGGCCGACGTGCTGCGCGACGGCGTGGCGATCGGCTGGATCGGTG
>JBOHYD010000164.1:0-7396 GCA_050737635.1 Luteimonas sp.
GTTGCAACCGACGCCGTGCCTGAAGGGTATTGTGGCGTTGCGCGCTATCCGCCGTCTCGAAGCAGCCGATCCGTTGTCGCCCATGTTCGTCTCGATTCCGACCCGCCAACGATCCACCCTGCGCTGGGCGGCGCCGATGCTGGTGGCGGCGCTGTGGCTGGCGTTCTTGTGGGCGAGCACGCGGCCCGACGACGCGCAGCGCGCGCTGCTGCTCGACTGGGGTGCGCTCAGCGGCGGCCAGCGGCCGGCCGAGTTGCTGCGTTCGTGGACCCATAGCGAGCACTGGCTGCGGCTATGGAGCGCACTGTTTCTGCACGCCGACTGGGCGCACCTGCTCGGCAACTTGGTGTTTCTGCTGATCTTTGGGCTGCGGGCCGAGCGCGCGATGGGCTCGTGGCGTTTTCTGGTGTTGTTTTTGATCGGCGGCGCGTTCGCCAACCTGATCGCGGTGCTGGCGATCGGTGCGCCGGATCGGTTGATCATCGGCGCCAGCGGCGCGGTGTCGGCGGTGATCGGGGCGTACCTGGCGCTGTTTCCGCGCGCGCGGCTGGGCGTGGTGGTGCCGCTGGGATTGTTTCTCGAATTCGTGCGCGCACCGGCATCGCTGCTGATCGGCATCTGGGGATTGCTGCAAGTGGTGTTTGCCTACATCGGCCCGGCCTTCGGTGCGGTGGCATGGGTGGCGCACGTCGCGGGTTTCGCGTTCGGCGTGGTGTTTGCGCTGCTGTCGCGCGCGGGGGTTGCCAGGCGGCTGCGGAAACGGCGTGGGTATTGAGGGGTGGGGAATGGGAAATGAGGAGTGGAAAATGCAACATCATCGGCGCAAATCGTGCGTCGGATGTTCGAGTCGAGGCAAGATGGCGTCATCTGCGTCGAGGATAGCCTCAGCGCATCACTGCGATTCCCGGCTCCCTATTCCCCGTTCCCCCATTCCCAGCCACCCATGCCCAAACCCCTGTACAAGATCGTGTTCCTCAACCACGGCAAGATTTTCGAGCTGTACGCGCGGCGCGTGTCGGCGAGCGACATCTGGGGCTTCACGGTGATCGGCGAGCTGGTGTTCGATGTGCACGCCGGCATCGTCGTCGACCCGACCGAGGAGCGCCTGCGCGACGAGTTCGGCAGCACTCGCGCGCTGCACCTGCCGATGCACAGCATCGTGCGCATCGAGGAGGTCGAGAAGAAAGGCCCGTCGGCGATCCGCGACGCGGAGTCGGGCGAAAAGGTGGTGACGCCGTTTCCGCTGCCGGTCAAGCCGCGGTAAGCAAATCTCGCGGCGGCGGCCCGGACTTGCCCGGACCCGCGCGCACTCCGCAAACCCCGGGCCGTTGCGATCTGTGCACGCCGCATCGGGTGTCTTGCCGATGTGCGATCTCCGCCGCCGGGGTTCTCGATCCGATCCCTTGCTACGGGCCGGGCTTCACTGCCACAGGCTTCACCGCTGCCGCTGCCTTGGCCGTCGCACCGGGCATCTTCAGCTCCGCCAGCGCGGCGCTGATCGGCGCGTCACCGTCGAGCACGTCGCCGGCGTTGCTGCCGGCGAGTTCATCGTCGCCTTGCAGGTGGCCGGGCAACTGCGCTTCGGAATAGTCCGCACGCGCGGCCTTGGCGTCGGCCGGCTTGAGCACCACGTCGGGATCGATGCCGCGTGCCTGGATCGATTTGCCGCTCGGGGTGTAGTAGCGCGCGGTGGTGAGTTTGACGGAGTCGCCGTTGTCGAGCGGCAGCAGGGTCTGCACCGAGCCCTTGCCGAAGGTGCGGCTGCCGATGATGCGCGCGCGCTTGTTGTCGTGCAGCGCGCCGGCCAGCACTTCCGACGCGCTCGCCGAGCCGGCGTCGACGATCGCGATCACCGGCGCGGCCTTCATCAGGTCGCCGGGCGTCGCGGCAAACTCGGCGTCGCTGATCGCGATGCGGCCACGGGTGCTGACGATCTTGCCGCTGTCGAGCAGATCGTCGGCGATCTGCACCGCCGCGGTCAGCAGACCGCCGGGATTGCTGCGCAGATCGAGCACGAGACCGCGCAAGGTCCCGCCGGACCTGGCCTGCAGCGCGCTGAGCTGCTTCTCGAACTCCGCTGCGGTATCGGCCTGGAAGGCGCTGAGGCGCACGTAGCCGTAGCCGGGCTCGAGCAGCCGCGTGCGCACGCTGGCGACGCGGATGGTCTCGCGCTTGACGCTGATCTCCAACGGTTTGTCGGCACCCGCGCGGACGATCGTCAACCGAGTCGTGCTGCCGGCCGCGCCGCGCAGCGGTCCCTGGCCCTGGCTGCTCTCGATGGTCAGCGGCTTGCCGTCGACGGCGACGATCAGGTCGCCGGACTTGATGCCGGCGCGCGCGGCCGGGGTGTCGTCGATCGGCGCGATCACGCGGACGCTGCCGTCGGGTTGTTGCTGCACCTCGACGCCGATGCCGTCGTAGGCGCCGTTGGTGTCCTCGTCGAAGGCTACGGCGTCTTCCTTCTGCAGATAGGCGCTGTGCGGATCGAGGTCGAGCAGCAGGCCGCGCACCGCCGACGCCATCAGCTTCTTGTCGTCGACCGAATCGACGTAGGCCTCCTTGACCGCGTTGTAGACGCCGACATAGCGGCGGATCTCGTCGAGCGGCACCTTGGTCGCGGCGCTTTCGGCGGCGTCGGGGTCGTCGCTGGCCGGGATCGCACGCGGCTCGTCGACCTGAGCATCGGCCGGTGTCTGTTGCGCCCACGTCGGTGCGCACATCAGCGCGATCAGCACGGCAAGCGATGAGACGGCGGGCAACGGACGACGCATTCGGAAACTCCGGGGACACGGATGGGATTGAGGCGCGGGTAATACTCAGAGAGCAGGCTTTGGACCACGCGACGACGCACGCGTTCAGCCGATTATGCGGGGCGTTGTGCGAGATTCGTTAAACCATCCTTGCATCACGCGCGCCCTCATCACACGCGCCCTGTTGTGCCTGCCACCTTTTATCCCTTCTCCCCTCTCGCGTTTTCGATCCGCCCACCTAGCGCTTCTGCAGCCAGCTGCCCGGATCCACCGGCTGGCCGTTGCGGCGTAGCTCGAAATACAGCCCGGGCTTGGCCTGGCCGCCGGAGTTGCCGACGCTGGCGACCGCGTCGCCGCGCTTAACCGCGCTGCCGGCGTCCTTGAGCAGTGCGTCGTTGTGCGCGTACAAGCTCATGTAGCCGTTGCCGTGGTCGATGATCAGGATCATGCCGTAGCCGGTCATCCATTCCGAAAACACCACGGTGCCGTCAGCGACGGCCTTGACCGTGACCCCGGCCGGCGCGCCAATCAGTACGCCGGCGCTGCGGCGGCCGTCAGGTAGCGTGGTGCCGTAACCGGCAAGCAGTGATCCCGACAGTGGCCAGCTCAAGCCACCGACCTGGATCGGCGCGGTCTTGGCGACCACGATCGGCGGCGGCCGCGGTTTGCTTTTTATTGGCACGCCGCCATCGACGGCGCGGCGCTCGGCGGCAGCTTCCGCGGCGCGGCGCGCGGCGGCGGCGCGCAGTTGCGCGAGCAACGACTGCAGCGCTTTCGCATCCTGGCCGAGGGCCTTTTCGCGCGAGCGGCGGTCCCGGTAGCGCTGGTCGAGCTGTGCGACGGTGACAGCGCGTGCGCGACGGTCGCGCTCCAGCGTGCTGATCTGGGTGCGCTGGTGCGTGCGTGCGGCGTCGAGTGCGATCTGCCGGTCAGCGATGTCGCGTTCGACGCGTTCGAGTTCGGCGAGCTCGGCGGTGAGCGCGACGATGCGCTCGTTGCGCTGGCGCTGCAGGTAGCGGTGGTAGGTCAATGTGCGGTTGGCGTCGGCGACGGTGTCCTGCGACAACATCAGCTTCAGCGGCGCATCGCCGCCGACGGTGTGGGCGGCGCGCAGCAGCGCGTCGAGTTCGCGGCGCGCTGCTGCGAGCGTGACCCGCATCGCGTCGCGTTTGTCGCGCAGCGCCGCCAGCGACACGCGCTGCTCGGCAAGCCGGGCCTCGGTGTCGCGTAGCGCGCGCGTCGAACTGCCGACCTGTTCGTCGACCGCGCGCAGCTGCTTGCTGGCGCTGCCGCGCTGGCCCTCGATGCGGCGACGCTCCACGGCGACGGCGCGCAGTTCGCGATTGATCTTCTCGAGCTTGCGCTGGGTCTCACGGCTGCTTTGTGCGTGCGCCACCGGCGACAGCGCGGTCACCGCGAGCAGCAGCGCCGGCAGCAACAGCGACAGCATGACCGCTAGCGCGGCAGTCGCGCGCAGACAGCGGCGACGCGCATCGCTCATCGCGCGTCCGCGAACAGGCTGCGTCCGGTCATCTCGGCCGGCACCGGCAATCCGAGCAGGTCGAGCAGGCTCGGCGCGACATCGCGCAGCGCGCCGTCGGCGCGCAGCGCGGCATGCGCGCGATCGCCAACGTAGACCAGCGGCACCGGACCGGTGGTGTGCGCGGTGTGCGGCTGGCCGGTGACGGGATCGCGCATCATTTCGAGGTTGCCGTGGTCGGCGGTGATCACCAACGCGCCATGCGCGTCGCGCACCGCGCGCTCGATCTTGCCGATCGCGACATCGACTGCTTCGGCGGCCTTGACCGCCGCGCCGAGATCACCGCTATGGCCGACCATGTCGGGATTGGCGATGTTGCAGACGATCGCGTCGAAGGTGCCGGCCGCGATCGCGTCGACAAGCTTGGCGGTGAGTTCGGGGCAGCTCATCTCCGGCTGCAGGTCGTAGGTCGCGACCCTGGGGCTGGGCACCACGATGCGCTGCTCGCCGTCAAACGGCTGCTCGCGGCCGCCGTTGAAGAAGAACGTCACGTGTGCGTACTTTTCGGTTTCGGCGATGCGCAGCTGGGTGAGGCCATGCTCGGCGAGCAACTCGCCGAAGACATGGCGCAGGTCGTCGGGGGCGAACGCAACCGGCGCCGGCAGCGTCGCGTCGTACTCGGTCAGGCACACCAAGCGCGCAAGCCTAGGCACGCGCCGCGCAAAGCCGTCGCCATCGCCTTTTCCAAGTCGCGATGACACAAACGCCGCCGTGAGCTGGCGGGCGCGGTCGGCGCGGTAATTCATGAACACGAGCGCATCGCCGTCGGCGATGGCTTGCGCGCCGTCGAGCACGGTCGGCAGCACGAATTCGTCGTTTTCGCCACGCGCATACGCGGCGTCGAGTGCGGCCTGCGCGGACGCGGCACGATGCGCGCTGTCGGCATCGACAATCGCCTTCCATGCGCGCTCGACGCGGTCCCAACGCCGGTCGCGGTCCATGGCGTAGTAGCGGCCGCTGACGCTGGCGATGTGGGCGTTGCCGAGCATGTCACACTCGGTCTGCAGTGCCGCGAGGCTGGCGGCGGCCGATCTTGGCGGCGTGTCGCGCCCGTCGAGAAACGCATGCACCGCGACACGCGTCACCTTGGCGCGTTTGGCGAGAGCGAGCATCGCGAAGACGTGGCGCTCGTGGCTGTGCACCCCGCCCGGCGACAGCAGGCCCATCACGTGAAGGGTGCCGCTATCGGCGACCACCGCGTCGCAGGCCGCGCGCAGTTCGGCGTTGTCGAAGAAGCTGCCGTCGTCGATCGCGGCATCGATGCGGCTCAGGTCCTGGTAGACGATGCGGCCGGCACCGAGGTTCATGTGGCCGACCTCGGAATTGCCCATCTGCCCGTCGGGCAGGCCGACGTGACGGCCGGAGGTGTGGATCAGCGTGTGCGGAGATTGCGACCACAGCCGCCGCCAGTGGGGCAGCGTCGCCTGTGCGAGCGCGTTGTCGGCCGGCTCGTCGCGGTGGCCCCAGCCGTCGAGGATCAGCAGTACCACCGGCTTCGGGCGCTTGGCGGGCATGGCGGTGGAAGGCTGACTGGCTGCAGGCACGACGATCGACCCTGTGACTAAGGACAGATGCGATTGTATCCACGCCGGCGCAGGCTACGTCCGTCGGGCACGCGCCGCGTTCACGCGCCGATCCCACCACACCACACCGCACACCGGAGTCGCCCATGTCCGCTTTCCCGATCCGCCCGCTCGTCCTCGCGCTATCGCTGAGCCTCGCGACCGCCGCGGCCTTCGCCGCAAACAACGACGTCGACAAGGTCAACGGCAGCATCACCGCCGAGGCCGGGCAGAGCTACGGCGATCTGTCAACGGTCAACGGCAGCATCGTGCTCAAGGCTGGCGCGCGCGCCAAGGACGCCGAAACCGTCAACGGCAGCGTCAAGGGCGAAGACAGCATCGCGGTCGAGGACCTGAGCACCGTCAACGGCAGCATCCGGGTCGGTGAGCGCGCGCGGATCGGCGGCGGCGTGGAGACCGTCAACGGCAGCATCTTCATCGGCCGCGACGGTCGCGTCGGCAAGGGCATCGAGACCGTCAACGGCTCGATCGGCGTGGTCGCCACCGTGATCGCGCGGGACATCGAGACCGTCAATGGCGACATCACCCTCGGTGCCAACTCGCACCTGCGCGGCGGTATCAAGATCGCCAGGCCGACATCGAACTGGATGCCGGTCAACCTCGGCAACAAGCGCAAGCCGCGGATCATCATCGGCCCCCACGCGATCGTCGACGGCCGGCTGGTATTCGAACGCGAAGTCACGCTGTACGTACACAAGACCGCGCGCATCGGCCAGGTCACCGGCGCAACGCCGGTCAGCTACGACAGCGCACGCGCGCCGGAAGAATAATCACGCGAGCGATGCCAGGTCATCGCCCGGCACGGCGCGCGCCCGCGGCCTGCACCCCAAGTCTCATCGCCAGTCGTCACAGGCCCCAAGCGCTTGTGGAAGCGGTCTTGGAATCCGGGGCGCTAAACTGCGCCTCTCCCGCCAGCGCACAGCCCGCCGTGACCCGCATCAAGCAGCACGACTTCATCCAGTCCGTCGCCGACGCCCTGCAGTACATCAGCTACTACCACCCGGTCGACTACATCCGCAACCTCGCCGCCGCGTACGAGCGCGAGGAGTCGCCGGCCGCCAAGGACGCAATGGCGCAGATCCTGATCAACTCGCGGCTATGCGCCGAAGGCCACCGGCCGATCTGCCAGGACACTGGCATCGTCACGGTGTTTCTGACCATCGGCATGGACGTGCAGTGGCCGGACGCGACGATGGGCGTCGAAGAGATGGTCAACGCCGGCGTGCGCCAGGCCTATGCCTACCCGGATAACACGCTGCGCGCCAGCGTACTCGCCGATCCCGCCGGCGCGCGCCGCAACACCGGCGACAACACACCGGCCGTGGTCAACATGCGCGTGGTGCCAGGCGACACCGTCGATGTGATCGTCGCGGCCAAGGGCGGCGGCTCGGAGGCCAAGAGCAAGTTCGCGATGCTCAATCCGTCCGATTCGATCCTCGACTGGGTGTTGAAGACCGTGCCGACCATGGGCGCCGGCTGGGGGCCGCCGGGCCTGCTCGGCATCGGCATCGGCGGCACCGCCG
>JBOHYD010000165.1:0-2166 GCA_050737635.1 Luteimonas sp.
CCGAGCGCGTGGTGATCGTGCCGGGTTATGGCCTGGCGGTGGCGCAGGCCCAGCACAAGGTCTGGGAACTGACCCAGCTGTTGCTCAAGCGCGGCGTCAAGGTGCGCTTCGCCATCCATCCGGTCGCTGGCCGGATGCCTGGACACATGAATGTCCTGCTCGCCGAGGCGGGCGTGCCCTACGACCTGATCGCCGACATGGACGACATCAACCCCGAGTTCCCGAACACCGACGTGTCGCTGGTGATCGGCGCCAACGACGTGGTCAATCCGGTCGCCAAGACCGATCCGGCCAGCCCGATCTACGGCATGCCGATCCTCGACGTGGTCAATTCCAAGAACACCATCGTCATCAAGCGCGGCAAGGGCACTGGTTTCGCCGGCATCGAGAACGCGCTGTTCTACGCCGACAACACGCGGATGCTGTATGGCGACGGCGCGGAGATGGGCAGCGCGCTGGTCAGCGAACTCAAGGCGCTCGACGGCGGCCATTGAGCCCCGCCTCAAGGTACCGGCGTGGCCCTGGTCGACGCTGCCGTCGGCCAACGGTTTCAGCTCGAACAAGCCGTAGACCAGCACCGCGCCGTCGGGGAATGAGGCCTCGCGGTAACCTTGCGAGTCGACGTTCCAGCTGCGTACGGGCGGTGGTCACGGCGGCCTTCGTTCAGGCCTTGCGATCGCGATCACGACACCGACCGGGAAGGTGGAGTAAAATCTGCCCACGGCCGCCGCTAAGAGGACAATCATGATCAGCCACCTGTTCCGCGGTGTACTCCGCACTGCTTGCGTGACCGCGCTGCTTGCCGCCGGTGCCGCGACATCGATCGCGATCGCCCGGCCGCCGCGGTTCGATACGCCTCCCGCCGTTGGTCCGCGACCGCCGAACAGTGGCCGTCCGGCCGTGCCGGTCAGACCGCCGGCCGCACCGTCAAGTCAGCCATTTACGGTCACCGAATTCGGGCGTTTTGAGCAGCCGTGGGCGATGACCTTCCTACCAGACGGCCGTGTGCTGGTTAGCGAAAAACTCGGCGCGCTGCGCTTGTTCAACCCGGCGACCAGGCACACCGGCACCATCGTCGGTCTGCCGGAGGTGGCCTACGGCGGTAATGGCGGCATGGGCGATGTGGTGCTACATCCGCAGTTCGCGAGCAACCATCTGGTCTATTACAGCTACGCAGAAGCCGGCGACAGTGGCACCCGTGGCGCGGCGGTGGCGCGCGCGACGCTGACCCTCGACGCCAGCGGCGGCGGCAGCCTGTCCAACGCGCAGGTACTGTGGCGGCAGTTCCCCAAGGTCGTTGGCGATGGCCACTACAGCTATCGCATCGCCTTCGATCGCGTCGGCAAGCTGTGGATCAGCTCCGGCGACCGCCAGCTAGGCAGTCCGGCGCAGGACATCCAGAGCAACCTCGGCAAGGTCATCCGGCTCAATGCGGACGGCTCGATCCCCACCGACAACCCGTTCTATGCACAGGGCGGCATCGCCGCGCAGGTGTGGTCGCTCGGCCATCGCAACCTGCTCGGCCTCGCGTTCGACGCCCGTGGCCGGCTGTGGGAGCACGAGATGGGGCCGCTGGGCGGCGACGAGCTCAACCTGATCGAGCGCGGCTCTAACTACGGCTGGCCGATCGTGTCCAATGGCCAGGGTTACGACGGCAGCGACATCCCCGATCACGTCACCCGGCCGGAATTCAACGCGCCGGAAGACTGGTGGACACCGGTGATCGCACCGTCGGGTCTGATCGTCTATTCGGGAGCGATGTTCCCGGCGTTTCGCGGCAATGCATTTGCCGGTGGTCTCGCCTCGCAGGCGCTGATCCGCATCAAGTTGTCCGGCCGCACTGGCGGCGAGGCCGCGCGCTACCCGATGGGCCAGCGCATCCGCGAAGTGGAGCAGGGCCCGGACGGCGCGATCTGGCTGCTCGAAGATGGCAGCAATGTGCGGCTGCTGAAACTCACGCCGGGCGCTGGCTGATCCCGGCCTAGGTCACCACGGCGCGGGGGCTTTTACTGCCGGCCGCGCCACTGCAGGCCGAGCAGCACGCTGCGGCCCGGATCGGGCTCGTAATAGCGGCCGTTGCCGTCGTTGACGATCATCGAGCCGACGTAGTCGCGATCGGCGAGGTTGTCGGCGCGCAGGAACGCCCGGAACTCGCCGCGCTGGCGC
>JBOHYD010000166.1:0-2881 GCA_050737635.1 Luteimonas sp.
TCCTGTGCGTTTTTCAACTCGCCAGTCCGGTCCATGCCCGGACTGCCTCCCGACGCATCAAGCGCTCAAGCGCTTGCTCCGTCGACGCGACCATCCTTGGCCGCGGTAGCAGGGTGTTTTTCAACACCCTGCTAACGCCTGAGTAAACCGGCGGCCTAGCCGCCTGTTGCCTTTCGCGCGCAGCGCGAGCGGACTCGGCGTCGGATACGGGTGCTTCAAGGGGTTTTGTTCGTTCCGGAAGCCGTGAATCGGGCTTCGCGGCCTGATCGGGAGCGCGTCGGGCGCCACGGGACTGTCGTGGCCTTCATGCAGCCAGCCAGCGCGAATCTGTGGCCATTCGAGGGCGTCGGCCAGTTCGCGCTGCAGATGGCCGATGAAAAAAGGGGCGTGGTGAACACGCCCCTTCTTATTTCACTGACCGCGCTTACGGCTTAACTGACTGGCATTAACGCTTTTGGCAGGGTTTTGTGTCATTTACGGTATTCGGCGGTGCTTGCCTAAACCATGGAATGGTGCCCGGGAGAGGACTCGAACCTCCACGAAGTTGCCCCCGCTAGCACCTGAAGCTAGTGCGTCTACCAATTCCGCCACCCGGGCAGGTGCGGCGCGTATGTTGCGTGGCGGGCTGCGGCTTGTCAACGCCGGTCGCGCGCGGGCCAGTTGCACATGCAATCGCGCGCGCGGCGGTTGCGCCTGACGTGGCGCGCCTGAGGCGGTGCCCGCAGGCGTTGCGCATGCGGTGCCGCGCGGGCGACCTGTACCATTCCGCCAATGGCACGAACTCCCAGCAAGCGCGGCAGCGGTCGCGGAACCTCCGGCGCTGGCAAGGCCGGCGCAGACACCCGCGGCGGATCGACGGCGGCCGGCAAGGCCGCAGCGGGTAAGCGCGGCGGCACTTCGACAAAGACGGCAAGCAGCCTTCCGGCGTGGATGCCCGAGCAGAGCCTGCTCAATGCGCTCGGCCGTAAGCCGCCACCGCCGCACGGCGACTCACCCGCTGCGCCCATCGCGAAACCTCCGGCAGCCTCCGCATCGCGCGCGGCGACATCGCCGCCGCCGACACCTGTCGCGATTGCCGATCCGCAGGCCGCGCGCGAGGCCGGGCGCTACGAGAACCCGATCGCCAGCCGCGAGGCGCTGCTGCAGCTGATCGAGGACGCCGACGGCCCGCAATCGGCCGACGCGCTCGCGCAGCGGTTGCAGTTGACCGCAGCCGACCGTTTCGAGGCGCTGTCGAAGCGGCTTGCGGCGATGGTGCGCGACGGCCAGCTGTTGCAAAACCGCAGCGGCGCCTATGTGCCGGCGCAGCGGCTGGACCTGATCCCCGGCACGGTGATCGCCAATCCGGAAGGGTTCGGTTTTTTCCGCCCCGAGAGCGGCGTCGGCGACGACATGTTTCTGCCGCCCTACGAAATGCGCAAGGCGATGCACGGCGACCGCGTGCTCGCCAGCGTGACCAATGTCGACCGCCGCGGCCGCCGTGAGGGTGCGATCGTCGAGGTGCTCGAACGCCGCCTCAACCGCCTGATCGGCCGCTTCGAGGTCGAGTCCGGCATCAGCTATGTGGTGCCCGACGACCGCCGCGTGCAGCGCAACGTGCAGATCCCCGCCGACGCGCGCCTCGACGCCGCGCACGGCCAGTTGGTGGTGTGCGAGATCGTGCAGCCGCCGTCCACGCATCGCCCGCCGATCGGCCGCGTGCTGGCGGTGCTCGGCGACAAGCTGACCGCGTCGCTGGCGGTGGAGGCGGCGATCCACGGCCACGAGATCCCGCACGAGTTTCCGCAGCCGGTGCTCGACGAAGCCGCCGCGGTGCCGGTCGATGTCGATGCCGGCGCGGCGGCGACACGCGTCGATCTGCGCCAGTTGCCACTGCTGACCATCGACGGCGAGGACGCCAAGGATTTCGACGACGCGGTGTATTGCCAACCCAATCGCAACGGCTTCCGTCTGCTGGTCGCGATCGCCGACGTGTCGCATTACGTGCGTCCGGGCACGCCGCTGGATGAAGAGGCGACTAGGCGCGCGACGTCGGTGTATTTTCCCGGATTCGTGGTGCCGATGCTGCCGGAGACGCTGTCCAACGGCATCTGCTCGCTGAAACCGAAGGTCGACCGGCTGTGCTTCGTCTGCGACATGCAGATCGACCGCGCCGGCCAGGTCACCGAATCGACATTCTATGAGGCCGTCATGCACTCGCATGCGCGGCTGACCTACACCCAGGTATGGAATGCGATAGGCGACGGCGTGCCTGACGCCGACCGCGATCAGGCGCAGGCATTCGTCGGCGCACAGATGGCGCAGGTGAAGGCGCTGCACCAGCTCTACCGGGTACTCGACAAGGCGCGCCGCAAGCGCGGTGCGATCGAGTTCGAGAGCGCCGAGGTGCGCTTCGTACTCGGCCCGCAGGGCGAGGTGACCCAGGCCGGCATGCTCCAGCGCAACGACGCCCACAAGCTGATCGAGGAATGCATGATCGCGGCCAATGTCGAGGCCGCGAAGTATCTGCTCAGGTTTCACATACCGGCCCCGTACCGCGACCACGACAAGCCGCCTGAGGCGAAATACGCCGACCTGCTGGAGTTTTTGAGCGAGTTCGCGGTGCGCATGCCGCCATGGGGCAGGGTGCGGCCGATGGACTTCCGCAAGGTGCTCGAAACCATCGGCGACCGTCCCGACGCCGCACTGCTCGAATCCGTGGTGCTGCGCAGCCAGAGCTTGGCGGTGTACGCGCCGGACAACATCGGTCACTTCGGTCTGGCACTGGAGGCCTACGCGCACTTCACCTCGCCGATCCGCCGCTATCCGGACCTGATGATTCATCGCGCGGTGCGCGCCGTGATCCGCTCCGAGGGGCCGAGCCCGCTGGCCGATCGCGATC
>JBOHYD010000167.1:0-2314 GCA_050737635.1 Luteimonas sp.
TCCTGTGCGTTTTTCAACAACCGGCTACGCTCCAGCGTCCGCTTTACCGCCGATACACCCAATACCGCGACAGCAGGAATCCGATCACGCCGAGCGCCAGCTCGATGCACGGCTTGGCCAGCCATGCCCACCGCAATCCGAGCGCGCTGTCGACGTGGATGATCGCGAATGTGCTGACCGCCGTCGTGCACAACCACATCGTCGCGAAACGCAGCAGCTGGGTACGTCCCACGGCGGTGTCGTCGCCAGCGAAGGTCAGCTTGCCGTTGAGCCAGTAACCGAGCAGCGCGCCGCTGATGCGGCCGACCACATTCGCCGTTGCAATGCCCAGACCGAAGTGGCTCAACGCGACCACCATGCCCCAGTCGAGCAACCACTGCACGCCGCCGATCAACAGGTAGTGGCGGCCCTGTCGACGCAGGCTCATCGCAGCGCCATCACGTGCAGGCGCGAGCGATGGCAGCGCCAGAAAACGCAGATCAACGACAGTGCGGGCATGCGCTTCCAGGTGCAAGGACCGGCGGCATGGTAGCGCCTGCGCCGTTAGAATCCACGCAGCCAACGCCCTGCCATCGACTGGAATGCCCATGACCGCACCGTCGCACGCCGCCGCCGAACGCATCACTGCCGCGGGCCACGTCGCCGACCCGCACGTCGCCGACCTGCATGTGGTGATCCTCGCCGCCGGTGAAGGCCAACGCATGCGCTCGGCGCTGCCAAAGGTGCTGCAGGCGATCGCCGGCAAGCCGATGCTTGCGCATGTGCTCGTCGCGGCGCGTGCGCTGCAGCCGGCCAGCATCCACATCGTCTATGGCCACGGCGGCGAGCAGGTGCGCGCGGCGTTTGCGGACCAGCCTGATCTGCACTGGGCCGAGCAGGCGCAGCAGCTCGGCACCGGTCATGCCGTGCAGCAGGCGATGCCCAGCGTGCCCGACGGCGCACAGGTGCTGGTGCTGTACGGCGATGTGCCGCTGATCACCGCCGACACGCTGCGCCGATTGCTCGCTGTCGATAGCCGACTCGCGGTGCTGGTCGCCGAACTCGACGATCCGAGCGGCTACGGCCGCATCGTGCGCGACTCCGAAGGCCGCGTCGGCGCGATCGTCGAGGACACCGACGCCACTGACGACCAACGCCGCATCCGCACCGTCAACACCGGCATCCTCGCCGCCGAGGCCACCGCGCTGAGCGGCTGGCTGCAGCGGCTGTCCAGCGACAACACGCAGGGCGAGTACTACCTGACCGACGTGTTTGCGATGGCGGCGGCGGAGTATTCGTCCGCGGACATGGTCGCGGTCGACGATGCGGTGGAGACCGAAGGCGCCAACGATCCGTGGCAGCTGGCACAGCTCGAGCGCGCGTTCCAGCGCCGGCTAGTGCGCGCGCTGTGCGTGCAGGGCGTGCGCTTCGCCGATCCGACGCGCGTCGACATCCGCGGCGCGGTGAGCGTCGGCAGCGATATCGAGATCGACGTCGACGTCGTGCTCGAAGGCACGGTGACGCTCGGCGACGGCGTGCGTATCGGGCCGTTCTGCCGCATCCGCAATACCTCGCTCGGCGCGGGCAGCGAAGTGCGTGCGCACTGCGACATCGACGGCGCGCGCACCGAGGGCGCGGTGACGATCGGGCCGTTCGCGCGATTGCGTCCGGGCACCGTGCTCGCGGATGGCGTGCACATCGGCAACTTCGTCGAAACCAAAAACGCCACGCTCGGCGTCGGCAGCAAGGCCAATCACCTCACCTACCTCGGCGACGCGATGATCGGTATTGGCGTCAACATCGGCGCCGGCACCATCACCTGCAACTACGACGGCGCCAACAAGTCGGCGACCACGATCGGCGACCGCGCCTTCATCGGTTCCAATACGTCGCTGGTGGCGCCGGTGACGATCGGCGCCGGTGCCACGATCGGTGCGGGATCGGTGATCGGCAGCAACGCGCCAGCCGACAAACTCACCGTCGCACGGACACGACAGGTGACCATCGACGGCTGGAAACGGCCGAAGCAGCCGCCAAAATGATCCCGTAGACACTCTCGTCGAAGTCAACCCCCTTCATGACGCCACCAAAGGCTCGCGCCCATGGGGCGCTCCTACAACGGCATCACCAGCGCCGCGTAGCGGAGCGAGCAATCCTTGGAGATCAACGCGGTAGATTTTCCGCTTGGCTAGATAACGCCAGTTGCTCAGAGCCTGTTTAAAATCCATCTCCCATCTGCGACCATAGCCGAATGAGACAGCCCTATCCCAGCGACATCAGCCGTGACCAGTTTGAGCGGATTCGACCGCTGCTGGAAGGCGCGCGCAAGACAACA
>JBOHYD010000168.1:0-4263 GCA_050737635.1 Luteimonas sp.
GGCCAGGGTGGCGGCGTCCGAGGCCTGCATGCCGTCGTCCCAGAGGCGGCGAGCGTGGATGCCGGCGACGTCCTGCAGCACGTCGGTCTTGATGCCGAGGCGGTCCAGTGCCGGTCTGAGGCGGGCATTGATCTCGTCGGTGGACAGACGGCGCGGCGCGTCGATGTGTGCGAGGCCGGCGATGGCGACGTGTTGAAAGAGCATGGGCTGGACGTCGCTGGGGACCGGGCCGCACAGGGTACAAGCTTCGCGGTCAACCCGCTCAACCGGCCCGCGGGATGAAGCGCTCAGGCGGTCGCGGCGTCATGCGTGGGCCGATCGCGTGGTTCGGCGGGCCGTTTTGCTCAGCGATCGCAGCGCCAGGCCGCGAAGCGCTGGGTGCCATCGACCGGCGGCTCAAGCGGACTGATGGCGTCGGCACCGATGCTCGGTGCCTCGTTGCGGGCCAGGGTTTCCAGTTCCTCGCGCACGCGCACCGCCTTGCGCCGGTACAGCATCACCTCGTCGGTCACCGCCACCGACACTTCGCCGCGCTGCTCGCAGCCGGCGGGCGCGGCCGACAGCACCCGCACCGCCGACGCCCCCGGAGCCATGTGCACCCAGGTGCAGGCATTAGCGAGCAGAGCGATTGGAATCAGCAGGGCGAGTTTGGACATGGCGTGGCCTGTCAAATGCGGGTCTGGCGAGGATAGTCGCGGGTGGCGGATGAATTGCTTGCATGGACGGCGTGTCTTGTCGGACACGTCCGCCGCGTGCGTGGTCGATCACGGCTTTGCGGCGGCGGCCGGCGTGGGGGCAGCGGCCTTGCCGTCGGCATCGACAATGCTGATCTCGCCGATGTTGAGCGCGCGCACCGGGGCTTCGATCTGCTTGAGGTCGCCAACCACGACCCAGGTCAGTGCGTTGGGGTCGATGGCCTTCGCGGCCTCGGCGACCTGCGCCGGCGTCATCGCCTCGATCTCGGCCTTGCGCTTGAACACGTAGTCGTCGGGACGGTCGTAGCGGACGATGCCGCCGATGGTGCTGAGCACCGCTGCTGCGGTCTCGAACGACCCCGGCAGACTGAGGATCAGGATCGCCCGCATCCGTGCGACCTCGGCCGCGGTCGGCGGCTGCTTGCCGCTGGTGTAGTCGCCAATCTCGCGCTGCAGTTCCTTCAGCGCATCGGCGGTCTTGTCGATCTGCACCGGCGCGGCGACCACCCACGGACGCTGGCCGATCGCCCCGGAGGCTCTGCTGCCCACGCCGTACGACCAGTGTTTGTCCTCGCGCAGGTTCATGTTGAGGCGCGAGGTGAAGTCGCCGCCGAGCACGCCATTGGCGAACTCGAACTGGATCGTGCTGGGGTCCTTGGCGGACGGCACCACTTCGCCGGCGATGATGTTGGCCTGCACCGCGCCGGGTTGGTCGACGAGAAACACGCGCGGCTGGCGCGGCCGCGCGACAGCGGTGATCGCCGGCGATGCTGGCGCCGTACCGACGCCCTTCCAGTCGCCGAGGTGGGTGTCGAGCAGCGGCACGATCTCCGTCAGCGTGGTGTCGCCGACGACGATCAGGGTCGCGCCTTCCGGACGCAGCCAGGCCTGCTGGAATGCGACCAGATCGTCGCGGGTCAGCGACGCGATCGATGCCTCGGTGCCGCTGCCGCTGAACGGGATCGCATACGGATGCCCGACGCCGTACAGCAGCGGCGGCAGCACGCGCAGCGCCGCACCGTTGGGCTGCGCTTTTTCCTGCGCGATGCCGGCGATCCAGCTGGCCTTGATGCGATCGATCTCGCTCTGGTCAAAACGCGGCGCGCGCAGCATCTGCGCGTACAGCGCCAGCGACGGATCGAGGTTTTCCTTCAGTGCCGACAGGTAGGCGCTGCCGCCGTCGAGCGACGCGCCGGCGCTGAGATTGGCACCGAGCGATTCGGCGCGGTTGCCGAACGCCAGCGAGTCGAGATCGCCGGCACCCTCGCCGAGCATGCCCATCGTGAAGCTCGACGTGCCGAGCTTGCGATCGACATCGGCGCTGTAGCCGCCGCTAAACTCGTAGCTCATCTGCACCACGGGGATGTCGTGGCGCTCGGCGAGGATCAGCGTCGTGCCGTTGGCAAGCCGTGCACGCTGCAGCGCCGGGAATGTGAGTGCGGGGAAACTCGTGGTCTGCGGGAGACCAGTGCTGCGATCGACGCCGTTGGCCGTGGTGTACTTCGGGTCGGGTGGCGGCAGCGTCGTCGGCGCGGGCGTGACCGCGGACTCTTCCGGCAGCGCGACACGGTCGCCCGGCGTCACCACCAGCGTGTGGCTGCCCTTGCCGAGCCAGCGTTCGCCGGTCGCACGCAGCGTTACCGGGGTCGCGGCGTCGAGGGTCTTCAGGCTGTCGCGGAAGCAGCCCGGATTGCCGGTGAATACCGCGCATTCGGCGAGCGCATCGGCCTTGCCGCCAAAGCCGCCGATGCGCTCGATGCCGCGCACAAATCCGGCCTTGAACACGGTGCGCGCCTGGGTGACCTCGACCTGGGTCGGGCCGTCCTTGAGCAGCCGCGCAAGTTCCTCGTCGATGGCTTTCTCGACCGTTGCCGGATCGACGCCCTGCTTGACGTCGGCGCTGATGAAGAAGATCGAGCCGAGCTGGCTGTCGAGGACACCGGTACTGACATCGTCGACCAGCTTGTCGCCGTACAGCAGCCGGGTGTTGAGCCGCGAGCTGCGGCTGCCGCCGATCACCTGGGCCAGCAGCTGCAGGCGACCGAGATCGGACTGGCCGTATTCGGCGACGTTCCAGACACGGTAGATGCGCGACTGCGGCACCCGGTCGGTCATCGTCGAGTGCGAGTTTTCGGTGTGCGCGGCGACGTCGACCTGCGGCTGCGACATGGTTGGCGTGGCCGGGATGTCGCCGAAATATTTCGCCACTTTGTCTTTCGCGGTGGCGACGTCGATGTCGCCGGCCAGCACCAGTACGGCGTTGTTGGGGCCGTACCAGGTCTTGAACCACTGCTTGACGTCGTCGAGCGATGCGGCGTTGAGGTCGGCCATCGAACCGATCACGCCGCGGTGATAGGGATGCGTTTTCGGGTACATCTTTTTCCCGAGCACGTCGAACACTTGGCCGTAGGGCTCATTCTCGCCCTGGCGCTTCTCGTTCTGGACCACGCCGCGCTGCTCGTCGAGGCTCTTCTGGTCGATCGCGCCGAGCAGATGGCCCATGCGGTCGGATTCCATCCACAGCGCCATGTCCAGCGCGGTGGTCGGCACATTTTCGAAGTAGTTGGTGCGGTCGGAGTTGGTGGTGCCGTTCTGGCCGGTGGTGCCGACCTGCTTGAACGGTTCGAAGAACTCGCCCGGCGCGTTCTCCGATCCGTTGAACATCAGGTGCTCGAACAGATGCGCGAAGCCGCTGCGGCCGGCGGGTTCGTTCTTGCTGCCGACGTGGTACCAGAGGTTGACCGCGACGATCGGTGCCTTGCGATCGGTGTGCACGATCACGCGCAGACCGTTGGCCAGGGTGAACTGCTCAAACGGGATGTCGACCGTGCTCGCCTTCGCCGGCGACTGCGCGGCGGCCAGCGTCGGCGCGAGCGCGCCTGCGAGCGCGCCTGCGAGCGCGGCGGAAAGCGCGAGGACGAAGACGCCGGTGCGTGGACGGCGAGCGCGTGGAGACATCTGGGACATGCGGCATTCCTGGGCGGGCGGCGGATCGGGACAGCGTCGGGGCGCTATCGTAACGGCCACGCGAGCGATCGGCACCGGCCGGAAGTCCTGCCCGGGCGGGTCGCGCGGCGCTGGCTGCGTCCCACGCGGCCCACGCCGGCGCGTTTGTGCGGCGAGACGAGGTGCCGATGCGGGCACTTGGCGCATCCGGAGCGCAAGCCGCGGCGTAGCTCTGCCATGGCTCCCGTTGGCGGAAATCGCGCGTGCGGACTGCGCTTCTCGCAGATGTCCGCCCTCGCCCTCGCCCTCGCCGTTGTCTGCGGTCCTGCGTCCGCAGCACTCCTGTCGGTACAGGGCGAGGCGCGCGACCCCGCCAACGGGCGCCTGCTGTATCGCGAGGACCATCTGATCCGCGCAGACGGTCCTGCGCCGTTGCAGCGCGTGGTGCTGTATCGCTGCCCCGACGGCACCGCGTTCGCACGAAAGCGCATCGACTAGCGCCCGTCGACAGTCGCCCCCGATTTCAGAGCCTGTTTAAAATCCATCTCCCATCTGCGACCATAGCCGAATGAGACAGCCCTATCCCAGCGACATCAGCCGTGACCAGTTTGAGCGGATTCGA
>JBOHYD010000169.1:0-2702 GCA_050737635.1 Luteimonas sp.
GCTCGCGCTGGGTCTGATCGTCGGCATCGGCGTTGCGTGGTGGCTGTCGCGCGACACCACGGCCACCGCGCAGCACAAGGCCCAACACGCGCAACGCGCCGCCGCCGCCAACGCCGATGACCCGCGTCCGGCGCTGTACCGCTGGCGTGACGGCGCCGGCAATCTGCAGGTCACCTCCACGCCGCCGGCCGGCCGTACGGCCGAGCGCATCGACGTGCAGCCGCGCGATGGCATCGAGATCCACGGCGACCGCTGAGCGATACCGGTTGGCGCACACATCCCGGAGCGCGCCGGCTGCTGCAGTGCCGCATGGCAGAATGACCGCCCCTTTCGCCACCAGCGTGCCCGCATGCGCCTGTCGCAGTTTCATCTCCGCACCGTCAAGGAAACCCCCGCCGATGCCGAGGTCGTCAGCCATCAGCTAATGCTCAAGTCCGGCATGGTGCGCAAACTCGCCGCCGGCTTGTACACGTGGTCGCCGCTCGGTCTGCGCGTGCTGCGCAAGGTTGAGGCGATCGTGCGCGAGGAGATGGACTCAGCCGGCGCCATCGAGCTGCTGATGCCGTCGATCCAGCCAAAGGAGCTGTGGGAAGAAACCGGGCGCTGGCAGAAGTTCGGCGGCCAGCTGCTCAAAATCCAGGACCGCAAGGAGGCTTGGTATTGCTACGGCCCGACGCATGAGGAAGTGATCACCGATTTCGCGCGCAACGAGCTCGCCAGCTACAAGCAGCTGCCGGTCAATTTCTATCAGATCCAGAGCAAGTTCCGCGACGAGATCCGGCCGCGGTTCGGGGTGATGCGCGCGCGCGAGTTTCTGATGAAGGATGCATATTCGTTCGACATCGACGACGCCGGCATGGAGCACTCGTACCGCACGATGCACGCGGCCTACACGCGTATTTTCACCCGTCTGGGGTTGAAGTTCCGCGCAGTGCAGGCGGACTCCGGTGCGATCGGCGGCGATGCGTCGCAGGAGTTTCATGTGCTGGCCGACTCCGGCGAGGACGCAATCGCATTCTCCGACGGCTCCGACTATGCCGCCAACGTCGAAGCCGCGCAGGCCGCCGAACCGGCCGCGCGCCCGGCGGCGTCGGAACCCATGCGCAAGGTCGCCACGCCGACGCAGAAGACCTGCGAAGACGTTGCCGTGCTGCTTGGCATCGCGCTCGCTCGCACAGTCAAATCGGTGGCGGTGATGGCCGGCACTGTGCAGTCCGGCGAACGCTTCGTGCTCGCACTGGTCCGCGGCGACCACGCCGTCAACGCCGTCAAGCTCGCGAAAGTCGAAGGTCTCGCCGAGTACCGCATGGCGACCGAGGCGGAGATTTTCGCTCACCTCGGCAGCGAGCCGGGGTTTCTCGGGCCGCTGCACGCCAAGCAACCGATCCGCATCGTCGCCGACCGCGAGGTCGCTGCGCTCGCCGATTTTGTCGTCGGCGCCAATGAAGCGGGCTTCCATCTCACCGGCGTCAACTGGGGCCGCGACCTGCTCGAACCCGACGTCGTCGCCGACATCCGCAGCGTCGTCGACGGCGATCGCGCCACCGACGGCGGCACCTTGCGCATCGTGCGCGGCATCGAGGTCGGCCATGTGTTTCAGCTCGGCCGCAAATACGCCGAGGCGATGAAATGCACGGTGCTCGGCGAAAACGGCAAGGCCGCGTCGCCTGCGATGGGCTGCTACGGCATCGGCGTGTCGCGCATCGTCGCCGCGGCGATCGAACAGAACAACGATGACGCCGGCATTTTGTGGCCCGACGCGATGGCACCGTGGCGCGTGGCGGTCTGCGTGATCAACCCCAAGCACGACGCCGCGGTCGCCGTTGCCGCGCAGTCGCTGCACGACGACCTGAACGCCGCCGGCATCGACGCTGTGCTCGACGACCGCGGCCTGCGCCCCGGCGCGATGTTTGCCGATATCGAGCTGATCGGCATTCCGCACCGCGTGGTGGTATCCGAACGCGGGCTATCGTCAGGCACGTTCGAATACCGCGCGCGCAGCGCGCGCGACGCCGAACAGCTCGACCGAACGGCGCTGATCGCGCGGCTAGCCGGCTGTTGAAAAACACCCTGCTAGCGCGGCCAAGGCGGGTCGCGCCGACGGAGCCAGCGCGTGAGCACATGATTCGTCGGCAGACCGTCCGGGCATGGGCCTGACGGGCGAGTTGAAAAACGCACAAGAAGTGCGTTTTTCAACTCCCTGTCAGGAAAAATCCGAACAATCCGACATAGTCATTCCGAGCGTAACGAGGAATCTGTGACTCGTGTCCTCGCAGGTCGACGCAGACCTCTCGCTTACTGCGGCAGGAAGCGCCCGCGTGCTGCTTATCGCCCCGGAACGCCGTCAGCAAGCCCTTTGATTCTCACGATCAAGTAAGGCGGCTGAGCGTCATTGCCGCCGCCATTCAACGCCGGCGTGCGATGCACTTGATTCACCGCCGCATAGACATAGCCGTCGGGACCAAAACTGAGCGCATCCGGCCAGGAGATCAAAGGGTTCGAGTCCAGCAGCCGATAACTGCGGTCCTGGGCCGCGATGACGCCCAAGGCGCTGGCGCCGATATCGGTGATATACACATTCCCGGAGCGGTCGAGTGTGATTCCGTCGCTATTGGGTCGTGGGCCGAACGACTCAATCCGATCCGCAAGAGCGGCATTGAACCGCGCCGGTTTTTTCGGAGGCTCCCACACTTGAGAAGATG
>JBOHYD010000170.1:0-3487 GCA_050737635.1 Luteimonas sp.
CCAGTTGCCCGCGCTGGAACGCGTGCATGCCCAGGCTGTATAACGCCTGCGGATGCTTGGCGTCGAGCGCCAATGCGCGCTTCCACAACTGTTCTGCGTCGTTCCAGCGACTCTGATTGGCAGCGGCGACCGCGGCTTCGGTAAGTGCCTTCAGATTGCCGCTCACCGCTGCTCCCCGTGTTTGAATGAAGTGAGTGCATCAACCGATCGCTGCGCCGTTGCGCCAGAATGGATTATCTGATGCGCCGCGTCCGGAGCGCAATGCGCGTGGGCGTCAGCAGCATGTGACTGCCCATCAGCGCCTCCCGCACGATCACCCGGTCACCTTCGGCCAGATGGCCCTTCGACGTCAGTTCGGTCAGCAGCCAGACTTGGTTGTTGTCAAGCGTGACGATCCTCTCACCGGTCGATTGTTGGCCGATGCGCTTGACCGCCGCCTCGATACGGTTGGGTGCGACTTCACGCATGTACTCGGGATCGCGCGAGCGCAGTTGCACCTTGTTCAAGCCGAAATCCTTAAGCCCCTTTTCCCTCTCCGCTTGCAGGTCGACAGCGCCGGATCGTCCGTCGGTAGCAGGTGGAAAGGCCTTGTCATAGCACAGTAGACGATCGCTAGGCTCAGCGACTATCGAGCAGGCATTGGACGGCGGCTCAGACAGCGCAGTCGCAGTGGATGCCATCGCCATGAGCGTGACCGCCGATGCAAGGCTCAGGTATGAATTCAACACGTGCTCGCTCCCGATGTTCAAACGGCAGATCCAGCCGTTATCGTACTGGCGCGTTGATAGACGATGTGCACTGAAGCGCCTGGGTCTAGACTATCGCAAGCCTACCGAGGGAGGTGATCCTTGAGCCTGGAACAGTGGGAAACCTATCACCGCGGCGGCGCGCTCGCAACCTGCCCGACGGCGCTGGACGGTGGCTATGATCTCGAGGTGCGCGCGAGTTGGATCGAGTTTTTCTCAACGCTGCCCGACACCGCGCGCATCCTCGATGTCGGCACCGGCAACGGCGTGGTCGCCTTGATCGCGTCCGACACCGCGAAGGCGCTCGATCGCAAGTGGGAAATACACGGCGCCGATCTCGCCATGATCGATCCAGTGCAGCATGTACCGGATGGCCAACGCCGTTTGGCCGGGATCGTGTTCCACCCTTGCGTGGCGATGGAACGTCTACCCTTTGCGGCAGAAACATTCGACGCGGTGAGTGGCCACTACGCGCTAGAATATGCCGACCCCGCCAGCGCGCTCGCGCAGATATATCGCGTACTCAAGCCTAGCAGCGACGCGCAGTTCATCGTTCACCACGCCGATTCCGTGCTGGTGCGTAGCGCACGTTTGTCGCTTCAGGAAGCGGAATTGGTATTCACCGAAACCAAGATATTTCGGCGGTTGCATCGGCTGGTGACGATGGATCAGGTAACGCAGGAGATGGCCCAAGAGACGGCAGCCGAGCTACGCACGGCAATACGTCGTTTGAAGCACGAGCTCCACGAGGCTCGTCAGGCCGGCACCGGCAGAATGCTGAGCGTCACCCTCGATTCGGTACAAAAACTACTGACGGCCCGCAAGCAAGCCAGGCCTCATGTCGTTGGGCTTGACGTCGAACGCGCCGAAGCAGACATGCGCGCATCGGTGCGACGCTTGAACGATTTGATCGATCACGCACGTACGCAACAGGATATGAATGATTTGCAGGCAATGGCATCCGCTACCGGATTTAGTCTCATCGAACGGGTGCCGCAATACCATGCCGGCAAGCATTTAGTCGGTTGGCAACTACTGCTTCACCGTGGATGATCGACCGGCAAACCCTACGATGAACAACCAGACTCAAGATCTTCTACGCAAGGCGGCAACGCTCCATCGTCACGGCCGTCGCGCCGAAGCGATCGATACTTTTCGGCAAGTCTTGGCAAATAAGCCAGAGCTGGGTGAAGGCTGGTACGAACTGGGGTGCCTACTCAAGGCCGAAGGTAGGTATATGGAGGCACTCGATGCCTATGGCCAAGCCCTCGCGCACGGTATCGAACGACCCGAGCAAGCGCATCTCAATCGTGGCGTGATCTATTCGGATCATCTGCGTAGAGACGGGGATGCGGAGTGCGAACTCCAGTCGGCTATCGCTCTGGCACCGGATTACGTCCCTGCCCTGCTCAACCTCGGTAACCTCCACGAGGAGCGCGGTCAAGGTGAGCAAGCACTGGCTTGCTACGATCGCGTTCTGGGCGATGCCGGCACCGTTGGCGACCCGCAGGATCTTCGTTCCGAGGCTTTGGCGCGCAGCGCGAAATTGCGTCCCCCGACCAGCATCGACGACCCGTTGTTCGCACGGCTGCACGAAGCCGTAGCCGCGCAATCAGACAAGGCGGTGCGCGCCAATCTGCTGTTCGCACTCGGACAGGCATACGATCGGTTAGGGCAGTTCGACCTCGCCTTCGATGCGTTCGCCAAGGCCAATCGTTGGCTGCTGCGCCAGTCGGGCAGGCACTACAATCGTATCCGCGCCACGCAACGAACCGAGACGCTGATCGAGGCGTTCGAAACGGCCAGTACCAGCCAGTCGGTTGCTTTGGTCGACGCGGGCGTCCGGCCGGTGTTTATCTGCGGCATGTTCCGCTCCGGATCGACGCTTGTAGAGCAAGTACTGGCAACGCATCCGCAAGTGACTGCAGGCGGCGAACTTGACTATCTAAAGAGACTCGCCGCCGGCCCGCTGGCACCGTTTCCGGCGTCGATGTCCGTTGCAGATGCGGCACTCCAGGCCAAACTGGCTGATGACTACCGTGCCCACCTGCTTCGCCTGTTTCCCGAGGCTGCCAGCAGCACTTATATCACCGACAAGCGCCCAGACAATTTCGTCCTAATCGGCCTGATCAAGCGTCTGTTTCCCGCCGCCCGGATTATCCACACGATCCGCAACCCGCTCGACAACGGCATGTCGATCTTCATGCAGCACCTCAACCCGCAGGTCGCCGGTTATTCATGTGATCTTGGCGAGATCGGTCATTACTATGGTCAATACCGGCGGCTGATGGCGCATTGGAAAACAATATACGCGAACAGCATTTATGACTTTGACTACGATGCGTTTGTGACCGATCCGAAGCCTGCACTTGAGCGCCTGTTCGATTTTCTCGAGCTGCCCTGGGACGACCGCTGCCTCGAATTCCATCGGCTCGGCAACACGGTCAAGACGGCGAGCTATTGGCAGGTCCGTCAACCGCTGTATAGCAATGCTTCCGGGCGCTGGCGCAACTACGACGCACACCTCAACGTTTTGCGTCAGTCACTATGCGAAGCCGGTATCCGCTTGGACGACGTGGCGAGGACCGCATGAGTTGTTCGGCGGATTTTTCGCGCATCTGGTCGCGGCTTCCAGCAGCCACCACGGCGCGACCGCAAACATCAGCCGGTAGTCACTAGTGTAGTGCTGCGTTGTTGATGGAACTTAAAATCGCCACGAAAACCGCAGAAACGCTGGGTTT